>NZ_JAYGHE010000008.1:0-36884 GCF_034931145.1 Nostoc sp. UHCC 0252
ATGTACTTCACCAGACTAATAAACGCTATATGCTTTCTCAGAACTACGCTGTACCTTCGGCGGTGTTTCTATCGTCCCTGATGTCTCTGTGTTTCGCTGGGACAGAATTGTTAGAACTTCATCTGGCAGAATTGTTAATCGCTTTGGTATTCATCCTGACTGGGTAATTGAGATTCTTTCCCCAGACCAAAGGTTAAAAAACGTGTTGAGTAAATTATTGCATTGTTCGCGCAATGGTACTGAACTCGGCTGGTTAATCAACCCAGAAGACGAAAGTGTGCTGGGGATTTTTCCTGGACAGCGAGTGGAATTATACGAAGGTACTGATAAATTACCCATCCTAGAGGGTATCGAGTTGGAACTGACTGGAGAACAAATTTTTGGCTGGTTGAGTTTGATGTAAATATGGAATAACACATTTCCCAAATAAAATTGCGAAGGATTGTATCCGTAGGTTTATTGTAGAAACTGGGCGGTATAGCCTAAATTCGAGTACATCCACAAAAATTTTATGGGAAATCAACTAGGATTGGTTCTGAAACTACTTTTACTCTCAGCTTTGTTATCGCTATTAATTAAGTATGCGGGGCCGAGTCTACCAATTCCGGCGACAGCAACTAACGCGCTAATTATAATATTGTTGCCGATTGTGATTTTAGCGATCGCACTACTGTGGCGATTTCAAGCACAGAAATTAACTTAAACTATATACGCACAAACTACTAAAATCAGCTAACCTAGCTGAATTACAACAAAATTCTATCTCGCCAACCGTTGGGAGTCAGCCTGTGAAACTCGGTCAATGGATCGGTTTAATCGCCATAGTTCTTTCTTTATACATCCTGTGGCAAATTCGGGAAGTGCTTTTGCTCATGTTTGCCGCAGTTGTCTTAGCCACCACCTTAAATCGGCTAGCAAAACGCTTCCAACACTTTGGTATGCGGCGTGGATTCGCCGTCCTCTTAGCAGTCGCAATCTTTTTTGCAGGTGTTGTGGGTTTTTTCTGGCTAATTGTGCCACCATTTGCACAACAGTTTCAAGAACTAACCTATCAGGTTCCTAAAGGGTTTGGGCGCTTTAATAGTTGGCTTGATGCCCTAAGAACTCGTATTCCTGATGAGTTAGTTCCTTACATTCCAGATATTAATAGCCTAATTCAACAAGCACAACCATTTGTCAATCGGCTGCTGGGAAACTCCTTCGCCTTTGTATCTGGTTCTTTAGAAGTCGTCCTCAAGATTTTATTAGTGTTAGTTTTAACAGGAATGATACTAGCCGATCCCGTGGCTTATCGCAAAGTGTTTGTGCGGCTTTTCCCCTCATTTTATCGGCGGCGAGTAGATGGGATTTTAGATAAATGTGAAGTCTCTTTGCAGGGATGGATCACAGGCGCTTTCATTGCCATGTTTGTAGTGGCAATGATGAGTCTGATTGGCTTATCGATTTTGGGTATAAAAGCAGCACTAGCTTTAGCAATTTTGGCAGGGTTTTTGAACTTAATTCCCAACCTTGGCCCAACTATGAGTGTAATACCAGCAATGGCGATCGCTCTCTTAGATGATCCCTGGAAAGTTGTTGCTGTCTTAATTCTGTACGTTGTTATCCAACAGGTTGAGAGCAATTTCATCACGCCAATTGTGATGGCACAGCAAGTTTCTTTGCTACCAGCCGTGACCTTAATTGCCCAATTATTTTTCGTTACTTTCTTTGGCTTTTTAGGATTGTTTTTAGCCCTACCCCTGACTGTTGTTGCTAAGATTTGGTTGCAAGAAGTGTTAATTAAAGATGTTTTAGATGAATGGGGAAATAATCATAAAAAAGAGACTGAGTTGGTAATAGTTTCTGAATCTTCTGAAGTACATAAAAATTGGACAACAGATAGTCCAAATGTTAATCGGGAGCAACCGATTGATGATGATATTTTGCAAAAAGAAGATTAATCAATCTTGAATCCAAGGCAATTTAACCGTTTTTATCCACCGAGGGTATATTCCTGGGTGGATTTTTTATGAAGAAATATTTATACAAGTATATTTTTCTCCATTCTTTTGGGAATCCTACATTTTAGGAAGCTTTTCACTTCCTGAAATATCACGTAACTTTTAGAGGATAATTATGTCTAAACGCAAATTGCCCAAAGGCCGTAGTGTTAGTTCAGTTGCTTTAGAACCAGAAGTTGCGATCGCAATCCTTGGGCTTTTTTCCGCAGCATCTGATGGCGAAGGTATTTCTTCAACAGAAGAATATGCTTTAAGTGAATTTCTCAGTCGGGTTGACTTATTTGAAGACTATTCTGAAGAAGACTTTGAAGAATTGACCGAAAAAGTCGTCAGTTTGATTGAAGAAGAAGAACCGGAAGATTTAATCGCCCAGTCTATCGAATCCTTACCCAATAGAGGTTATCGGGAAGCTGCATACATCACAGCTATCTTAGTAGTGGGGATTGACGAAGAAGTACCCGAAGCTGAACAAGATTATATCTCTGAACTTCAAGAAGCCTTAAATATCTCAGACGAACGCGCACAAGAACTTATAGACGCAGTGTTCGGAGAAGAAGAGGAAGAAGAGTAATATTTTTTGAATTTGCAACCTTAGTCATCTACCATCATTAATTTGAGGTTGCTAATTTAGAGTGTGAAATAATTTTGTTTGAGTTATTCAGATTCCCAACTTTATGAAGTTGGGAATCTTGCACTTTATCAAAATTAAACCGCTAGAGTACTAATTAGAAATTGGTACATTTTTAAATGCAGCTGTATCTGGCACAAAAATGTCCAAGTTATTAACACCATCAGGAACTCTTAGCCAAATATAAGCATCTGCGGAGGCTTGTGGACGTACTTGGGACAAAGAAACGCTTCCTGTTGAGCGATTAAGAGCAACTCCTTTGTAGGTTACGCTAGTCTCTGGATTGCGGGCTGTTGTACTAGCAACCGATATAATATCGCCACCAACAACTTCATCTGTGGCAAGCCGACGAATCCGCATTTGCAGATTTACGACATCACGGTTTCCAGTTTCTGGATCTTTAATTCGTTTTGCTGAAAGTAACTCAACTTCTGCCTTTCTGCCAAAAGCAGGCTGCACAAATTGACCAGGGCTAATTGCTGAAGTTGTCGCACTAGTTGGAGATGGTGAGGCCGTTGCTTGGGGAGAAGTTGTAGCTATAGGACTTGGGACTTGAGTCGGAATGGTGTTACCGACTGGATTAGTAACATTTAGTGTCTGTCGCAACATGAAAACTTCATAAGCTACATAGCCGCTACATCCCAAAGCCAAAGTAGAGAGTAATACAGCTACACCAGATAAAAATGTACTCACACCGTTGCCTCGATTCCGTATTTCTGTATGTGCAGGTTGACTTACGTTTCTATTTTGTAGTCCCATAAATTATGTTTGTGCGATCGCCCACGTATGAAACATGTGAACATCTTCCCTATACTAGTTAAGTAACTTTACTGAGCCAAGCCTTCTCTCTCCGGAAAGAATTTGTTGGCAAGGAAAAAATATCTATTTTTGGGATGGGGAGAATTGGTGAAACTTAAGACTTTCAATCAACCACTGGGTGTTTTGTTAATATTTTTGACCAACCAGATAGGATTTAGTTCTATTGCGAAAGCACAAACCCCAGTTGCACCAACAACGACCACAAAATCAATTTGCTCTACCCAATTGGGAACAGCTATAGATGCTGTAATCAATCGTCCCTTATTTAGTCGGGTGCGCTGGGGAATTTTGGTACAACCCCTGTCAACGGGATCAACTCTTTATAGTCGGGATGCTGAGAAATATTTTATTCCCGCCTCTAGCCTGAAATTGCTGACAACAGCAGCTGCATTTCAGCAATTAGGTGCTAATTTTCGGATTCGCACCTCTATTTATCAGAATGGTAATGGTGTTTTACGTGTTGTCGGTAGGGGAGATCCCAGCTTAAGTGATATTCAACTGCAAACATTAGCACAGCAGCTAAAACAGAAAGGTATTACTCAAATTCAGCGATTGATAGCTGATGATAGTTATATTCAAGGAGATATTGTTAATCCCACCTGGCAATGGGAAGATGTGCAGTCAGACTATGGCGCACCAGTCAGCAGCTTTATTTTAAATCAAAATATTTTTAGCCTAAAACTTGTACCACAGGCTGTAGGTAAATCTTTACAAGTAGTGTGGATTGATCCTGGCGAGGCGAAACAGTGGCGGACAATTAATCGCTCATTAACCGTTGCTCAGAATCAACCAACTTACATTAACGTCACCCGCGAATTATCAGGAACAGTCTTACAAATTCAAGGACAACTAACAACAAATTCTGAATCGTCTTTAATAGATTTGCCTGTAGTTGACCCTAATTATTACTTTTTACGGCGTTTCCGTGCTGCTTTGGCCACAGAAAAAATTCCCTTGGGGCAAACATTAGTAGCAAGTGGTGGTGTTAATCAAGAGGAAATAGCTTATGTAGATTCGCCACCTTTAGCTGAATTATTAGCAGAGACGAATCTAAATAGCAATAATCTTTATGCTGAGGCATTGCTGAGAGCATTAGCTGGGCAAAAAACCAGAGTGAAAAATCAGACTAGTGCTGATGTAGGGTTGGGAGTTGTCAAAGCAAGTTTAACTCAATTAGGAGTTGATCCAGCAAATTATATTTTAGTGGATGGTTCGGGTTTATCACGTCGTAATTTAGTGACACCAGAAGCTCTTGTGCAAACCTTGCGGGGAATATCAAGAACCCCAACAGCATATTTGTATCGTGCATCTTTACCTGTGGCAGGTAAAAGTGGAACTTTGAAAGGGCGCTTTCAAAACACATCTGCTGAGGGCGTTGTCCGAGCAAAAACAGGTACATTAACAGGTGTAGTTTCTCTATCTGGATATATAAATGCACCAAAATATGAGCCTTTAGTTTTTAGTATTATCGTCAATCAATCAGAACAACCTGCAACAGTTGTGCGGCAGGCAATTGATGAAATTGTTGTGTTATTAACGCAATTGCAGCCTTGTTAACCAATGTCTAGAGATGCAAAAACTTGTATCTCTACAGTTTCCTACTCTGGTAACTAATTGAAGAGATCGCAGTATTAGATGATCAGAACATTTGTTCTGCCATAACTTATTGACAAAAAGGCTCTAGACTCCGAGCTATCACTTGGGGATTAATACAAGAAGAATAATGTTTAATAGTTTATACCAAATTTATGTGAGCCTGCATAGAATAATTCTTTTGTCAGGCATGGAGTTTTAAGTGTTTTATTCTGTGCAACTTCATAGAAAATTGGTATTAGCGCAGTTGCAGTCTGCTTTATAAGGACAATTCTATCAGTACTACCTACAAGAAAATATGGGGTACAAATAACATAACTTTTTAAATTACGTATTTTTACTGGTTACAGTGCTTTTTAAAGGTGGCTACGATAGAGCGCATAACAAATACTACGTAGCTTCAGTTATGTGGCGTGTTATTACTCAACTTGTAATAGATTAATTCATTTGTTAACTCTGACAAAACCCCACAATTAGACAATAAAAATTGGTAGCTTCGTTAGATGTTACTTACTTTAATACACCATGATTGTTCATACCAACCAGACTTTAACGAAAGTAGTGAAAATTAACAAAGTTAAAAAGCTATAACTAATACTAGATAAATGCTCATATAAAGAGCTACCAAATCAAATATCTGAAAATATTACCAATCTGAATGTATTCAAAATAATCACATGGGAATCAATCTACAAAAAGGGCAACATATCTCACTTTCTAAAGAAAATCCTGGGCTAAAAAAGCTGATGTGCGGACTAGGCTGGGATATAGCTAAACGTTCTGGTGGCGGTTTTCTTGGTGTTTTCGGCAATACTCAAGACTGCGACTTGGATGCTGCTGTAATCTGTTTAGATCAAAAGGGCAAAATTACAGATGTAGGTAACGTTATTTACTTTGGAAACTTATCCCATAAATCAGGAGCTATTACCCATTTAGGTGATAACGTTACTGGCGCAGGAGCAGGTGATGACGAGCAGATTCTTGTAGATTTAACTCGATTACCAAAAGAGATTGTCAAACTAGTTTTTACAGTTAACATTTACGACTGTATTACTCGTAAACAAGAATTTGCACAGGTACAAAATGCCTTTGTGCGTTTGGTCAATACATCTAACAATCAAGAACTAGCCAAGTACCATTTATCTGGGTCTGACTACAAAGGAATGACCGGGATGGTCATGGCTGAAATTTACAATCACAATAATGAGTGGAAAATGGCAGCTATTGGTAACGGTATTAATGTTAATGGTTTAGAGGGACTTATGAGAGTCTATGCTTAACTAATTATTGAGTTAGTCAACTCAATAACAAGTTTCAATAAAATTCATTTTTGGAAAAGAGTTAGTCATTATGTCAATTAATCTAAGCAAAGGCGAAAGAATCAATCTTTCAAAAGAAGCACCAAGCTTGAATAATGCTGGAATTGGTTTAGGATGGGATGTCAACGTTACAGATACAGGTTCAGTTTTTGACCTTGATGCTTCTATATTTATGTTAGGTGCTAACGGAAAAATCCCTAATGAAAAATACTTTGTATTCTATAACAACTCACAATCACCAGATGGTTCTGTAAAACATGAAGGAGATAGCAGAACAGGAGAGGGCATAGGAGACGATGAGACGATTAAAATTGATTTGAGCAAAGTAGATTCTTCGGTTCAAGAAATAGTTTTTGTCGTAACTATACATGAAGCAGAGCAAAGAAAGCAAAATTTTGGGCAAGTCAGAAACTCGTTTATTAGAATTTTTGATAACGCCACAGAAAAACAAATTGCTAAGTATGAATTAGATGAAGATGCTTCCGCAGAAACTGCGATTGAATTTGGTAAGCTTTATCGAAAAGATGGGGAATGGAGATTTCAAGCTGTTGGGGCTGGTTATAAATCAGGGCTTCAAAGTTTTGTAGACAGATATGCCGCTTAGTAGATATTTAAGGAGTTAATAAAAAGGGAGTATTCATTGATATTACCCCCTTTTTTTGCGTAAAAAATTACATATTTTAATATATAGGATGTATCTAAAATGGAAATTGAATTAAACAAAGGTGGCAGGCTTAATCTTTCTAAAGAAGTTCCTGATTTAAAAAATGTAGCTATTGGTTTAGGTTGGCAAGCAAGTCATAATGGACAAACCTATGATATTGATGCTTCTGTCTTCATGTTAGGTGCAGATGGTAAGGTTCCTGACGAAAAATATTTTGTATTTTACAATAACCTTGAATCTTTGGATGGTTCTCTTAGGCACTCAGGAGATAATAGAACTGGGGAAGGTAACGGAGATGATGAAACAATTTATATTGATTTAACAAAAGTAAATCCATCTATTCAGGAGATAGTTTTTGTTGTCACTATTCACGATGGGCAGGAAAAAAACCAAAATTTTAGCCAAATCAGAAATGCCTTTATCAAAGTCTATAACCAAGAAACAAGAAGGTCTATAGCTCGTTATAATTTGAGAGAGGGTTTTTCTCAAGAGACAGCTTTAGAATTTGGGCGGTTATATAAAAATCAGGGTGAATGGAGATTTCAAGCTGTAGGAGAAGGCTATAATACTGGTTTAAAAAGTTTTGTAGATAAGTATGTTGTCGAAATTCAACAGACAGAAAAGAAAGTAGAGCCTAAAGTCAATATTCCTGTGGTAACTTCTTATATTGATATCACAAAAAAATCTGATATTAGCCTGTTAAAAGCCAAAGTTGATATTGTTCTAAAAAAGAAAGGTATTAGTCAAGATGCAGTAAGAGTTGCCTTAGTTTTAGATATTTCTGGTTCTATGAACCATCAATATAATTCTGGCGCAGTACAAGCATTTCTTGAAAGAATAGTTCCTGTAGCTAGTAGGCTAGATGATAATAAAACATTAGATGTTTGGTTTTTTGGCTCAATATGCAAAAGGACAAGATCAGTAACAGAGATAAATGTAGATGGTTATATTAATAAAGAATGTGGTGAAGCTAAGAGAGCTTTACTTATTTTTAAAATGCCCTCTCTTATGCTCGAATTAGGTGGTGGCAATAATGAAAGTTCAGTCATAAAAGATGTAATTAAAAAGTATATCCAAGAACAACCTAGTAAACTACCTACTTTGATTGTGTTTCTCAGCGATGGAGGTGTGACTGATGAACAAGAGATTAAAAAAAGTGTTATTGACGCGGCTAAATATCCTATATTTTGGCAATTTGTTGGCTTGGCTGGTTCTAACTATGGGATTTTGGAAAAATTAGATACAATGGGTGGTCGTATTGTTGATAATGCTGATTTTTTTCATGTAGATGACTTAAGAAAAATAACTGATGAGCAGTTGTATGAAAGACTGTTAAATGAATTTCCTAGTTGGATAAAACAGGCAAGAGCAAGAGGTATTTTAAGTTAGGGTTCTCAAGCAGATGTTGTATCAATATATTGAATGAAGACTCTATGCTCTTTAAACCTTGCACTCTCACGACTTTAAGCTGTGGGAGTTTCAATAATTTTAAGTCCCATGATGGCTAAATCGCATTCAATGCTGTCAATTTCGGCAACTTGAGGTAAATGTCCCCAATGTTGAAAACCAAATGTTTCAAAAAGTTTTATACTTGGTTGATTGTGGGCAAAAATGAAGCCTAGTAGGGTATTTAAACCCAAGCTAGGACTTTCGCTAATTGCTTGTGCTAATAGTTGTCGTCCCAAACCACAGCGATGAAATTGTGGGGCTATATAAATACTAATTTCGGCAGTCTTATTATAAGCAGGTCGCCCATAAAAGGATTGGAAACTCAGCCATCCAGCAATTACTCCCTCTACTTCGATTACCCAAAGTGGACGTTGTAAAGGCGATCGCCCCCTAAACCAAGGAAGGCGACTTTCCACAGATATTGGCTCTAAATCACCAGTTGCTATGCGGCTAGGAATTGCAGCATTATAAATTGCCACAATTGCAGGCAAGTCAGTTTCAGTCGCATGGCGAATTGTCATTGCTACCGTCTCGGAGAAAATCTTGAGAAAATATTCAAAAATAATACAGCGAAACGCAAGCCGTAACACACCCTTGTATCTTAGAAGAAGTGATATAATTTCCAGCTAATTAGTTACAGTTGCCATATCTGTGCAAAAAGCGGAAAACCCTCTTTCCCCTTAACCCAGTAAGAACTGTCCCCTAACCTATCATGAGTTGGGATGTCATTTAGGATTGTTATATAGCGTTTCCTAGTCTACTGAGGTACACCCAAATCTTGTTTACCAAGGTTAGTAGCTTTGAAAACGTACCTCACTAGGTTGGGAACCGCTATATCTTAATAAGGAATAATTATTTGTGTTTTATCAATGGATTCTTCAACTATTAAACTTCCGTCTTGTTTAGCTTGTAGTTGAAAGCTTCTCTTTTGCGAAGGAGGAGAGATAATAATTTTGCTGTTATTTAGAGTCTCGATTTGCCAATCCGAAATATGTTCAATGTCATCCATAACAATAGCGTAGATCAGGAGATGGTCACGAGCAAAGGGGGTAGTCCATGTATCTATGATGCCAGAGCCTTCAGCCCCTTGACCCTTTTGGTTAGGCTGGGGGTGATAACAGTCATGAACATAACCGCATTTCTGGGAAAAGGTTGCACCAGTATCATTATTTTTTCCGTCCAAATATAGAGGAGAACCTGGATACCAAAAGGAGTTGCTTGAAACTGCGGCTACGAGAACAAATTTGATTGCAACATCACCTCGACGAAATAGTAATTGACGAGGAGTGATAACTTGAGTTTGAAGTTTTCCTTCTCGATTATTAAGCAAAAAAGATGCTTTAACTGCTATAGATTGTTTAGATCCAATCCTATCTACAAGAAAGATACTATTGGCTCCACACATAATCCATGTTCTCTGAGCTTTTTGGATGGGCTTACCATAAACATCCGCCGCATCAGACTCGATAACAGTCATATTACCTTTTTGGCAAAATAATTTAAGCTTATTGATAACTGGTGCTTTTTTGTAGATACTGCCCAGTATAGGCTTTTGTTTCAAGCTTGTGCCATTCTTGGTTATAAAAGTCCAAGTACTGTGATAAGGTGCGGATTTAGAGTGAGTTTGGATATCAAGACGATAACAACAATGTCCAGGATCTACGAAGAAGTTTTCACCGCCATAGGAGAGTATAAAGCTGTTCTGATCCTCATGCCGATGTCCACTAGACCGTGAAGGCTCGTATCCGGCTTGAACGCCTAAAACCGTCGATGTATTTTGCCAGCGATCGCGAACAATCACGTTGCCATTCTTGAATTTTGTTGCTAGGGGAAGGTTAGCTTGCTCAGGAGTCATGGAATTTTCAGTATATCTCCAGTTGAGCAGAGTCGGGAACAAAAAATTGTTGAAAAACCCGAAGGTGGCTCGATCATCAGGATCTAGTTTTGGATCTTGGTAAGTTTCCTTAAACATCCAAGATGCAAGGCCTGCTTCTATTGGCATACTTTTTTTTGCCCGTCGGGAGATATGAACCAAAAGATCGGCAGTCGGTCTGAAAATAGCTGCCGAATCCCCCCAATTTAAAGAACGAGGATAAGCTAATTCTCCCCAGCCTGCAAGAGGTTTCATTTCAATAAATGATGATACAACCCAAGGCATACAGCGCGTATAGCAGGATATATCAAGCTTGCTTTCTAAGGACGGATTATAGCGCACAAGAACTTCAAATAAGTGCGCTAGGTGCAAACTTGCGTAGTTCCAGTATTGTAGAGATTCATCATAGCTATCTTGGTTATACAGTTTTACAGCTAATTCGTAGTTTTCTACAGACTTTTCTACACCAACTTGATCGCCAAGAATTGCAGACACGGTGCCGTAGCCATTGAGAAGAACCATGAACCAGTTGTTCATAACATTTTTTCTTGTGATTGCCTTGTCAAGCCATTCTCGACATAGTTTCTGAGGCTTATTTATAAGAGCTTCACGAATCTCATTTAACTCAGTGGTAGTAAAAATATCTGCACATAGATCAAGAATAATTGCAATAGCAATACCAGCATGAGCAGTCTCAAGGTATGCCACAAGTTTTCTACCGCGTTTTCTGAACGATGGGCCTACCCATTCATCCGCAGATTTACGTATGGCATCTAACACCACATCTTTCAGCCATTCTCTGAGCCTGACTATTTCTGTTTCAGGGATTAACCCATGAAATTTAATTACTTGGTTGACTAGATTAGATATTAAGGGAAATACACAAGTATTATCATCTAGTTGTTGATATTTTATTTTATCAGCTTCAGATAAAAATTCAATTTGGTCGACATGGAAATTATTTGACTTTCTAGCTATAAAGCATATAAATGCGACATCGCTTAAACGCTCCCAAATAATATGCCACCATTCATTAGTATCTGAAGGCTGCACTAAACCTGGAAATCGAGTATTTTTAATAGTACGATCGATAATAACAGTCAAAAAATCCTGCCTACGTTTATCAGTTATTTCAAGGGCCAACTCTAGTTCTATAAGTTCATCATGTGTAATCAACAATGCCATGAGAGTTTCTCCTTAATTATCAAATGAAAAATTGCATAATTGACTACAGAGCGTTCGCCAATGACAACACAACGAAGTAGCTTCTTTTAATAAGAGTTTGAAAACTATTCGGTCAATATAATCTGCTATTATGCAAACGAAGTTCGCCGACGAATAAAGCAGAAAAATCAAGGGTTTTGTCTGTATAGCTGCGATTTCTAGTCGTCAGGGCAATAAATCAGGCTTGGAACCATTCACTTTTGGAATAAACATAATTATGGTACTCCAAAAACCCTACTATATAGTTCATCTAAAAAAGTAGATCCGCCGAAAGTGGATGCTCCCTCAGATTTTTCAAACAACTTTTAAGGGAGTTATAACATGATGACCTAACTTGAACCACTAAATGTTACATCTAGTATCGTTGAGCAGGAAAAACCAACGTGAAAGCACAGGTATTTAGAGGCGTTAATCAACTGTCTTACGAAGATATCCCAGTTCCAACCGTGGAACCAGATGAAGTACTGGTACAGGTGCGGGTTGTGGGATTGTGTCAGTCAGATATTAAGAAAATTCGTTATCCACTATATGAACCGCCGCGCATTTTTGGACATGAAACTGCCGGCACGATCGCAGCAATAGGCAATAATGTCAAAGGTTGGCAAGTTGGACAACGGGTAGCTGTGATGCACCACATCCCTTGTATGCGTTGCGCCTACTGCCTAAATGATAATTTCTCTATGTGCGATGTTTACAAAAACATTTCCACAACCGCAGGCTTTAACGCCAGTGGTGGCGGTTTTGCTGATTATGTCAAAGTTCCTGGACATATTGTGGAAAATGGTGGGTTGATTCCCATACCGGATAACATCAGTTTTGAAGAAGCGAGTTTTGTCGAACCGACTAACTGCTGCTTGAAAGCTGTGAAAAAAGCCCAGATTGCGCCAGGACAAACTGTATTGGTTACTGGTGCTGGGCCTATTGGCTTAATGTTTATCATGTTAGTAAAATATTTCGGAGCAAAAGCGATCGCTACCGATTTACTACCCTCTAGAATTGAAAAAGCCTTAAGTGTCGGTGCAGAAGCGGCTTTTGATGCGCGTGATGCCGATTTACCTGCCAAAATCCATGCCTTAACTGGTGGACTGGGTGTTGATGTGACGCTGCTGGCTGTTCCTAGTGAGAAAGCCTTCTTTCAAGCACTTGATTGTACCCGCAAAGGTGGCAAAATCTTGTTTTTCGCCGAATTCCCTGATGAGGTGGAAATTCCTATTAATCCGAATATCCTCTACCGTCGAGAAATTGACTTGATCGGTAGTTATAGTTCATCTTATCGGCTTCAGAATTTGTCAGCCGATATTGTATTTAATCAGCGAATAGATGTAAAAGCGTTGATTAGCGATCGCTATCCATTAAAAGATTTATCAGCAGCTGTGGAGCAAGCGATCGCACCCACACCGGATACTTATAAAATCTTAATTTATCCGTAAAAGCAAGATGGGGGAGTGTTAAAACTAGAATTTTAAAGCTCAAAGGTTCAACGATGAAGCTAAGAGGTTCAACGATGAAGCTAAGAGGTTCAACGACGAAGCTAAGAGGTTCAACGATGAAGCTAAGAGGTTCAACGACGAAGCTCAGAGGTTCAGCGACGAAGCTCAGAGGTTCAACGACGAAGCTTAGAGGTTCAACGATGAAGCTTAGAGGTTCAACGACGAAGCTCAGAGGTTCAAATTCAGCCTTGAAAGCTCAAATTTCATCTTCATAATTTCCATCTCCCTCATTTCCTTGCTCTCCCACTCCGCCACAATATGTATGACCTATACCCTACTTTTCGTCGCCCTACTAGCTTTCTATGTCGCCTGGAATCTCGGAGCAAATGATGTCGCTAACGCGATGGGAACCTCTGTAGGCTCCAAAGCTGTTACTCTCAAACAAGCGATAATTATTGCTGGAATATTAGAGTTTACGGGTGCTGTATTGTTTGGGCATGAGGTAACGGAAACTCTGGCAACGAAAGTTGCGAATCCTGCTTTATTTGCGGCTACACCCCAAATATTTGTAACTGGAATGGTAACGGTACTAATTTCTTGTGGTGTGTGGTTACAAATTGCTACATCACGCGGTTTACCGGTTTCATCTTCTCATGCCGTTGTTGGTGCGATCGCTGGATTTAGTTGGGTAGCTTTGGGAGTAGGTGCAATTGATTGGCCATCAATTGGCTTAATTACCATTGGCTGGATTTTAACGCCATTAATTAGTGGTGCGATCGCTGCTTTATTTTATAGTCAAATCAAGCACTGGATTTTGGATCAACCTAATCAATTAGTGCAGTTACAAGAATGGATTCCCTGGTTGAGTACTGCGCTGCTAGGTATATTCGGCGTGATTGTATTACCATCGCTGACTCAACCGCTAACTAATTTTGTAATTGAGCTTGGTTTTACGATCCCTGCTTACGACATTCCCCTGTTAACGGGTGCAATCGCAGCAGTTGGACTCACAATCATTAGTTGGCGACAATTGGAAAATTTGGGGGAAGTGAAAGAAAAATCTTTACCCCAAACTCAAGAATTATCATCAATCCAAAATCCAAAACTTGGACTGAGCGAAGTCGAAGTGTCTAAAATCCAAAATCCCGTTGAGCGTGTATTTGGAAGATTCCAACTGCTAAGTGCTTGCTTCGTCGCCTTTGCTCACGGTTCTAATGATGTGGGAAATGCGATCGCTCCTTTAGCTGCGATCGTCTACATCAATCGCACTGGTAGCGTACCGACAGATAGTATCACGATCCCCATTTGGATTTTAATCCTTGGCGCTGCTGGTATTGTTGGTGGTTTAGCTGTCTGGGGTAAAAAAGTTATTGCCACTATTGGCGAAAACATTATTGCCTTGCAACCTAGTAGTGGATTTTGTGCCGAACTTGCTACTGCTACCACAATTCTCATCGCTTCCCGGCTAGGTTTACCAGCCTCCACATCCCACGCTCTCGTCGGTGGTGTAGTTGGTATTGGATTAGTGCAAAATATCAAGTCGATTAAGTTCCAAACACTAAAAGGCATTGCCGCCGCATGGCTAATTACAATCCCCGTGAGTGCATTAATTAGCGCTGCCATCTTTAGCATCGCGCGAATTTTATTCCACTAAGAGTACTCCAAGTGAAAAAATGCTCAATTGTCATTGCGAGCAAAGCGAAGCAATCGCAAGGGCTGGGATTGCTTCGCTTTGCTCGCAATGACGGGTTTTGGATCATTTATTTTCTGGAACACTCTAAGAATTATTAATATTTTCCTAACTTTTTTCTCTTTTGAATCTACTCAAAGTAGAACCTAGATGGTAATAATGCCAAAAAATCCTGCTTTTGCAGAATTGCTGCTCATTCATTAGAATGTTGTGCAGGGGGATAGCGTAACTTTGAATTTCTACAGAAGGATACTTTAATCTCCATTTAGAGATATAAACTGTCACACAAGTTACATTCCACAGGAATTTATAGCTAGTTTCGCTTAGACTACTTTTCGCTTAATAGCACGCATCTGTAAGTCTTTGACGATTACTATTGGTAGCAAAACAATAAATATTTATTTGGAGTGAGATTTATTTAAAAGTAAAAATCTCATTGGCAAATAATTGATGTAAATTAAACTGAGCAAAAAAAAAGTGTCAGTTTAAACTACTGACAGCTATATCGACAAGCCAAAATCGCTCGACTGAGCGATCGCATAGCGTCTCGTAAGAGAAGCCAAAATCCAAAATGGAATAGCTAAATACTTGTAAATCCTGAAAAAAACATCGCTTATTAAGCAGTAGGGCACATTTGATGCTTTGCCAAGTTGTGCTCAGTATGACAGAATTACGTTGAAATGCCCAAGTGCTGTTAAGATTTTTAATTTATCTCACAAAATACAGGAAATTAGGATGAGCGCCAATAAAGCGTACAGGAAGCAGCTTTATCGTCAAGATGTTAGAGGTTAGAAGCTAATGGGGCGATTCGAGAAGCAACCAGAAAACCCTAGAGTCAGAGGTGAGCTATCTAGAGCAGCAGAAAATGCTCTTTGGGCTGTAGTTGAAGACTTGGAAAATCTTCAGCAGAATGTCCTCAGATCGTTGCAGGAAGACGTAAAGCGGCTTCAGTCAGAAAAAAATCAGTTATCTGATGAGATTCAAAGCTTGGTAGAGCAAAAAGAGCACTTACAACAAGTGCGTCAAATCACTGAGCAGCAAGTCTTAATTCGTCAACTGGCAGAAGTTCTGGCAAAACATATATCTTCACAACTGCAATCTTCTCTGACAAATTTAGCTAACCAAACTATAGAGGGTAAGTCTTACGAACAAGCTGCGCTAAAGTCCGCCCAAGTGAGCAGCAGTGTCGTGGGTGAAATCAATGAAAAAGTCGAACATATGTTTGACAGCTTGGATGATAACGTTACTGTTACTTTTAACTCGCTACAGCAGGAGCTAAAAAACTATCAAAGTAATCTTTCCCAACAGTTGTCACGGATGTATAGCCAGCAGCAACAAGGGGAAACTATTTTGGCGGAGTTTGTTAACCGCCTGCATGGAGAACTAGAAAAAACTATAGAAGAAGCTTCACGTAAACCAGCAACATCTGGTACACCTACTGTTTTACAGTTTACTGAGCCAGAAAAAAACAGTTCTTTTGAGACATCACCGCAGCCCTTTGGCGAAGTAGTAAGAAATTACTCTGAGCCAATTTCTTCGATCCCTAATCAATTTTTAGAAAGAGAAACTATATCAGAGCCTCCCGTTGTTAGAGAAAGTACCGCTAACCCGATTTCTGTCCCTATCAAAGATTTGTCGGAAAGGGAAACTATATCAGAGCCAGAGCCTCCGATTGTTAGAGAAAACGCCGCTAGCCCGTTTTATGTTCTCAATAAAGACTTGTTAAGGGAAACGGCATCAGAGCCTCCCATTGTTGGAGAAAACGCCGCTAACCCGATTTCTGTTCCCAGCGAAGACTTGTCGGAAAGGGAAACACCAGAACCTCCTGTTGTTAAAGAAAACGCGGCTAACATAATTTCTATAACTAGCAAAGACTTGTCGGAAAGAGAAACGACATCAGAGCCTCCTGTTGTATCTGCGCCACCACAGGAGAACGCTGCTGAACCCATTTCTGTCCTTAATAAGGATTTGTCAGAAAGTGAAACGACATCAGAGCCTCCTGTTGTATCTGCGCCACAGCCGGAAGCAATACAACCTCAGCCTTTACGCAGAAGAAACGCTGCTGAACCAACTTCTGTTATCCGCAGGGTGTCGCAGACTAAACCAAAATCCCCGCCTTCGACTGCGCTAGAGCCGCAGCCAGAAGCAAAACCCCCTGAATCGCGATCGCGGGAATCCTCCGGTTTTTCGCAGTTGCAAGTCGGTTTCTTGTTGATTGTCTCATCAGCAGTGATATCGTCGCTTTACAACATCGCCATCAAGGTTATTTTCCATGAAGGTTCCCAAATTTTTGGAGTAGTAGATGTAGAACGCTTGCTACCGCCAACTTTGGGCAATACTCTGTTAATTTTGACGCTCCGGTTTATGGTAGTAGTACCACTGATGGTATTACTATCTCCCATATTGCATCCAACACTATGGCAAGACTTAGAAAACTTGGCCGCTTCAGTGCGAGGAAATCCCACAGCTACTAATATAGCTACCAAGCGGATTTTGCTGTTGTCGGTTGTGAGTGGGTGCTTTTTGTTTTTGTCACAGGTACTAATCTACATTGCGATCGCTCAAGTCACAACTGGAATGGCGATCGCACTGTTTTTTATCTATCCAATGGTTAGTGGGTTATTGTCGTGGTTTCTGTTCCGCGATCGCCCCAGCACATTCCGCTTCGGTGCGATCGCCGCTATTTGCTGTGGTGAATTGTTGGTTTTAGGAGGTTTTTCCAACATCGGTATGGGTAATCCTTCACTAGGAAGTAGCACCGCTATTCTTTCGGGCGTAGCTTTTGCTGCCTACATAATTCTCACACGGGTATGTGCTAGCAAGCTGCATCCCGTGACTTTTACTTTAATTAACTTCGCTACCATGTTGCTGTTGAGCTTTATTTGCTTGATGCTACCTTTACCAAGCAATTGGAACTTGATAGTTTTTGACTCCTCTAAGATGCTGGAACTGGTTTTAAGTGCATTTATCTTGGGTGTGCTGACTCTTGCCGGCTATTTGCTGAACAATGTTGGTATCAGTAAACTAGGTGCTTCGCGATCGGCGATTATCGGTAGTAGTATCCCAGTTTTAACAGTGATTTTCGCTGGGTTAATCATTCAAGAAAATTTAGATGTTGTGCAAATTCTGGGAGTGTTGTTAGTAACCTTTGGCGCAGCTGGTTTCAGCCTGGAAACATTGCGAAATCAGCCCAAACCCTCCAATAACACGAATTAAATGGCGAGTTCAATCAGTTTGGGTGTAGTGGGTGCTGGTTTACCTCCTATCACTCTCAGCATCAATTCTGACGCTAATCCGCCCACTTGGAATTTCTCTAAATCAAAGATCCCCGACTTCGAAAAGAAGTCGGGGATCTTTAGTTTTAACTGATATATAGGAATCCGGTTTGATTCCTGTTCGCGTAGCGTGGCGTAGCCATATTTACTTGCGTGGATTGCGAATTGGGAATTGCGAATTGGGAAGAAAAGAAGGGATACATCCGTACTGAGTCTTGTTCAAAAATCAAATAGGAGTCCTATAGGAACTTATATCATGTCCGGTTAAATAATTAGACCTCTTGCAAAAGTCAAAAAATCAAGAATCTCGCTACTCTGTTTAGCGCCGCTCAATATGAAAATTTAAGCATTTATGTAAGAGGTCTATTGTTATTGCAAACGAAGTGTTCGCGGAGCGTCTCTAAGAGTTGCAATCTCAAAAGCCTTGCGATTGCTTCGCTTCTCTACGAGACGCTCCGCGAACGCTCGCAATGACTGTAATTAATTTTGCGTAGTTACTTATCACAAGTAATTTGCCGGACATGATATTACGCAAAACTACAGTCTACTTCAGCTATGAGACTCGGAATAAATTTTGAGGCGGGATAGAAACGCAAAGATTTATTAATGGAGATATAGTTGCGGCAAAATTTGTGTTTATCCGTAGCCTTTTAAGAAAGAAGCTTGGAATCTTACTCCTCAACGCTACAAGGACTAGGAATTCTATGCAATTGAGAACCACTCTAGTTAAGCCAACAGTAATCAGAATAACTTGACTTGTAATATATTTTTAGGGATTTAGCCTGATACAGATAGGGAAAACACGTATATATAAGCAGTATGAGTAGTATTGACTCAAGCACTTGAGCGCGAGTTACTTGCTCAAAGAAGAGATTTGCAAGGAGTTAAGACCATTGCACCACATTTTGGAACTAGGAGATAAAAAAGTAGTAGGAGGGTTTAGAGTGACCCGTTTTTTCAGGTACATAAATATATGGAGCGATCGCCTGCAAAACAACTATTACCTTTATCCTACGAAAACCCGTGTGAGTAATGCGAAATTCCAAATCCCTCATTTATATGTTCTTGAGGTTGGGGAAATGGTATCTTTATTAATGCCTTTGTGTACTAGTCAACCTAGTCTGCGTAGGCGTAGCCCACCATAGGTATCGCCTAGATACTTAGAAAAAGAAGCTTATATCGTAGCCTGCTACGAATTCTCATCTTTTTTTAGCAACAACCTATCTACGCAATTCTAGTCTCTCAAGTATATAAAACAGCGATGTCAAAATATACTTTAAAGTAGCCAATGAATTAGTTAAATCATGAAATTTTAAAATTCTTTCATGAAATAAATATAAATTTATTGGAAAAAAGTCTCTAAATAATTATCAAAGTGAATCCAATATGTTTTATTATATATATGCCTATTAACTAATTTTTAGTTTATTTACACGACCAAAAAAGCATGATGGCTATGCGATTAAGTCTTAATAAATCGCAGCTTTCTGTGTAAAATCATCAACCATAAAAACAAATCAGACTTAGGTTTAAGAGTCAAAATATAAATGTCATCAAGTCTTGATTTAAGCGAAATATGAAATATTTAAATCCCCATTATTCATTAACTTTAAGATACATAATTTTATTACAAAAGTAAAAAACGATGGTATGATAAAAAATGATATTGGAAAGAACAACAGGTATTTTGAAATTGGAATTAATTGCTCTACTTGATGTCTACTATCTTCCCTCAAGCCAACGGTTTGTAGTGCCGAGACATCACAGGAGGTTGTGAACCAAATGATAGTTTACAACGAGCCGTGTGGCTCAACTTCTGAATGTTGCTACACCTGGTAAGCGGTTTTTTTGAGATTACTCCCAATAATCTCCAGTCACCTGCGTACTACAAATAATTCTTGAAAGCTGAATAAAACCTTCTTTTTCGAGTAACAAATACCCCAGATGAACCGCACCAACTAGTTTTACCTCCGACTCGGCATAGTGCCATAATTAGGTATAAGTAGTTTGACATTGTTGCTCTTAAAAGATGAAAAAAACCCCAGAAAAGTTAAAGGCTTTGTAGATTATTTGCAACACAGTTAACTTTTGGGAAGTAAGCCGCCGTCAAGCTGGACTTCGTAATATCTGTAATTTTCCGGTCAGATGCAGAAACAGTTATTGTAACAACGACTAAATCTGCCTATGTGATAGAAAATATGCGAAAATTGTAGTTTGGGCTACCACGGAATTCATAGTTATCGCATACTAATATAGTCTGAAGTGAAAAAACTGCTTTTAGCCAGGTGTATACTACCTATTCTCACTCGATTAAAAACTTTGTAAACGTGCTATTCAATTGTCTGTAATATGAGTAACGACATAGATCTGATCAAACGTCTTGACCCCAGTGCGATGGATCAGATCATGCTTTATCTGGCTTTTAGTGCCATGCGGACGAGTGGGCACAGGCATGGGGCATTTTTAGACGCAGCCGCAACAGCAGCAAAGTGTGCAATTTACATGACCTATTTAGAGCAGGGACAAAACCTGCGAATGACAGGGCATTTGCACCACTTAGAGCCGAAACGAGTAAAAATTATTGTAGAAGAAGTCAGACAGGCACTAACAGAAGGCAAACTGTTAAAAATGTTGGGTTCTCAAGAACCCCGCTATTTGATTCAATTGCCTTATGTCTGGCTAGAAAAATATCCTTGGCAACCGGGGCGATCGCGCGTACCTGGTACGAGTCTGACAAGTGAAGAAAAAAGACAAATTGAGCAAAAACTACCAAGTAATTTACCAGATGCCCAGTTAGTTAGCTCTTTTGAGTTTCTGGATTTGATTGAGTTTTTGCACAGGCGATCGCAAGAAGACTTGCCACCTGAACACCAAATGCCTTTAAGTGAAGCTTTGGGTGAGCATATCAAGCGTCGTCTACTCTATTCAGGAACGGTAACACGCATAGATTCTCCTTGGGGAATGCCATTCTACGCTCTTACCCGTCCTTTTTACGCCCCAGCAGACGATCAAGAACGCACCTACATCATGGTAGAAGATACCGCTCGGTATTTCCGCATGATGAAAAATTGGGCAGAAAGGCGGCGAAATGCCATGCGTTTACTGGAAGAACTTGATATCCTTCCAGAAAAAATGGAGCAGGCTATGGAAGAATTGGATGAAGTTATCCGTGCCTGGGCAGATAAATATCATCAAGACGGTGGCATTGCAGTAGTTTTACAGACAGTTTTTGGTGAAAGAGAAGACTAGTAACACTACACAAAACTCAAAAAGTTTACTTTATAAGCTTTTTACCGCTTTCGTCCCTTGCTCGAAAGTAGGGGGATGATTGATCTATTTACATTGTAATACTGTAGTATGAAAGTCACAAACAGTTTTGTGACTTTTGTATTGTTTTTATTTAAAAATTAACTGACCTTACTAATCTCAAAAGATTACGCCTATCTTTAGAGAGGTATTTATTATATATAAAGGAAGGGGATCGCCTCATTGAGTGGATCACAGCCTCTATTGACATAGTTGTATTTAGAACCAGGTAAGTAACCACACAAAATTAATTACAGTCATTGCGAGCGTTCGCGGAGCGTCTCGTAGAGAAGAGAAGCAATCGCAAGGGCTGGGATTGCTTCATTTCGCTTCGCTGCATTCGCAATGACGTTGTGTAATTAATTTTGTTTATCTACTTATCAAAGAGGATTTGCTAAGTCGGGCAAATCAGGCGATGCTTGAGCCAAAGCGCACAGTAAAAAATCGGGTTGTTGCGGATGAAAGTATTCTTGGGGGGGGGAGATGTCGAGAAATAGTCCGAGGGTTTTATCGAATAGTTTAGCTTTAGTGATAGTAGGGTGGCATTGAAACACCCACCCTACTAATTAACCTGTATTCTCAGTCAATTACAAAGCACTGTAATTTAATTAGTGCCGGGTTGCGCTGGAATAACCGGTTGTACTGGAACAGCTGGTTGCGTCGGCAATGGGATAATCTCATTACTTGGAATTGATCCCGCAGGAATTATGGTCGGCGGCGTTGAAGATGAAGCACCGATAACACTATCATCAGCACTGATACAAGTATCTAATGCTTGGGTAGCGGGGAAATCGATTTGACTACGCAAGCCAACCACACACTGCCCAAAGCGCACGGGTAACAAACTACGTCCACAGTAATTTAAAACTGCCGGATTAGCTTCTTCCTTAGTACTTAAGCTGACACCGACTACGCAAGTAGCTAACTCTTCAGGACGGCGGGCGTTCGCACAAGAAGAAAGCGCATCTGTCGCGGGAATTTGGGTTTCCTTATCAATTTTAACCACGCAAGCAGCCAAATCCCTGGGACGCAGTGCTGCTGCACAACCAAGTGAAGCCGCTTCTGCCGTTACACCCACGCTCAAAAGGCGACCTGCACAGACACTATAATCATTGCTGTAGGAAGCAGCGATCGCTGTATTGGGTAAGATCGCACTCAACAATCCAGCTATAGCCAAAACTGGGACTAGGAAATTTCTGGAGGTGGAACTGGCTTGTTTGTTCTTACCTCTATTAACCGCTTTATTGCTCATTGATATTGCCATTCTCCAAACACCCAAGGTTATGCTAACTCAAATATTTTAAAAATCCTCTGCAATTCAAGAATTTCAGCGTGAGCAAGGTATAGACATAATTAATTATGCCGGAAATTGTGTTAATATAACTGTTTGAAAGATAAGTAGGCAACGTAAAAAGTATTTCAGAGTAAGAATACTGCGTAAACCAATCTGATGATTGAGTAGCCTACGAAACTAAATAAACACAAAAAACTTATTGGCAAGAGTACGGCGTGACAGGTCGGAATTCAGGCTTGGCAGCTAGTTTGTCGGTAACGACAAAGCAACTGGCGCAAAAGTTGATGTTTCTACCTTGTTAAGATCCGTCAGACCAAAGTAGAACAGCTTCAAAAAACCAAGAATTCCCTAATCTTTTGATCGGGGGAGTGTCAAAACGGAATGTTTCGGTAAAGTTTAAACAGGATTAGATTAAGGAAACTCATGTCCCGATATAGAGGGCCCCGCCTCAGAATTGTCCGTCGCTTAGGCGACCTACCAGGATTGACTCGTAAAAGCGCCAGACGCGCTTACCCACCTGGTATGCATGGTCAGAACCGTAAGAAACGCTCTGAATATGCCATCCGTTTAGAAGAAAAGCAAAAGCTCCGCTTCAACTACGGTTTGACTGAAAAACAATTGCTCCGCTATGTGCGGAAAGCCAGACGTGTTACTGGTTCTACCGGACAAGTGTTGCTGCAATTGCTAGAAATGCGCTTGGATAATACCGTTTTCCGCTTGGGTATAGCCCCGACTATCCCAGCAGCGCGTCAACTGGTAAATCACGGTCATGTAACTGTTAACGGTCGTGTGGTTAATATTGCCAGCTATCAATGCCGTCCTGGTGAAGTAATTGCAGTCAGGGATCGGGCACAATCACGGAAGTTGGTGGAAGCTAACTTGCAATATCCCGGTTTGGCAAACCTCCCAAGTCATTTGGAGTTTGACAAAAATAAGTTGGTTGGTAAAGTCAACAGCGTTATTGAGCGGGAATGGGTCGCACTACAAGTTAATGAACTACTTGTGGTGGAATACTACTCACGACAAGCGTAATAGTCATTTGTCCTTAGTGAGCCAGTGCGGTCTTGGGGGTTTCCCCCATGAGCAACTAGCGTTCGCCCCTGGCGTGCCGGAGGCATCACCCGAAGGGTCATTTGTCCTTAGTTATTTGCAAGGGACAAATGACAAATGACTAACCACCGATTTGTGACATGGTGCGAGTATATGTACCTTTAATGCCAGAATCGCGTCCTTTAAAGTTAATTTCTGGCTTGATTCCGAGTAAATGTCTTACTTGCTCTTGTAATTGAGCGGTACTAGTGCCAGAACGGAGAGCAGTTTTTAAATCTATTTGACCAGTTTCATTTAATAAACAGGGACGCAGCCAGCCATCAGCACTCAGGCGCATCCGGTTACAGCGATCGCAAAAACATTCTGACATCTGACTAATAAATCCTAGTGTCCCCTTCGCACCAGGAATTTGAAAGACATCAGCAGGGCCAGCGCCACGAACTTGAGCTTCTGTCAAGCCCCAGCGATCACAAATACGTCCTCGTAACTCGGCTGAAGATACCCAACCGCGATCGCCAAATAAATGTACATTACCAATAGGCATGAATTCAATAAATCGAACGTGCCACTGTTTATCAATTGTCAGGGCGGCTAAATCGAGAACTTCGTGGTCATTAACGCCAGGAATCACCACCACATTCAGCTTCAGGGGGTCGAATCCAACTTGATGGGCTGCTTGAATGCCCTGCCAAACTTGTTGCCAACGAGAACGCCCCTGATTACCAATAATTTGATCAAAAATGTCGGGATCGAGTGAATCCAGACTAATATTGATTCTTCGCAGACCAGCATTGTAGAGGTTTTGTGCCATCGGAGCCAGCAAAAACCCGTTGGTGGTCATTGAAATATCTTGAGTTTGGGGTAAAGTTGCGATCGCACCGACTAAATCCACTACACGCGGACGCAATAAGGGTTCCCCCCCAGTTAAACGAAATCGGGTAAAGCCTACGGGAATAAATACTTCTTGAATTAAGGTGAGTAGTTCCTCATCAGTTAATAGCTGTTGCTTGAGAATATAATCCAGTTCTACTCCCTCTGGCATACAGTACTGACAACGAAAATTGCAGCGATCGATTAAGCTAATGCGGAGGTAATCTACCTGGTTCATCGTTTTATTTTTATTGTCTCTGATTAATTAAAGACTTCACAAAAGTGGTTTACCCCTTCCTACTATATTTGTTGTAACGCAAAATACCGTACTCCCCCTTAAGTGAGAGTCCACAGATTGTGGCATAATAAGCCGATCGCATCCACTCGTTAGTCATCAATCGTGCAAGATACCGACTCCATCAACGACCTTGCTGCTGCTTTACTACAGCCAGCCGATATCAGCTTTGAACTGCCCGATCCAGAAGATGAGCAGATTCTAGAGTCAGATTTTCAACAGCAGCTAGAAATAGCTTGGCAGGTATGCGATCGCTTTGATTTGCAAACTGAAATCTGGCGGGGGCGAATTTTACGGGCGATCCGCGACAGAGAAAAAGTCGGTGGTGACGGGCGCGGTACTGGCTTTTTGCGATGGCTAAAAGAGCGAGAAATTAGCAAAAGTCAAGCATACTCCTGGATTCAACTGGCAAATAGTGCCGATACTCTGATCGAAGACGGTAAACTTGATCCCGGTTCTGTGAACAACTTCAGCAAGCGGGCATTTGTTGAAACCTCCAAAGCAGTCCCAGAAGTACAACAGATGGTGAGTGAAGCCGCCCAAAAAGGCGATCGCATCACTAGGCGAGAAGTGCGTCAACTCAGCGATGAATGGACAGCCATGTCCTCAGATTTATTACCTGAATCAGTTAAAGAAAAAGCCGCAGATAACACCCTTCCTCCGCGCTACATCGCCCCACTGGTGAAGGAAATGGAAAAACTGCCAGAATCGCATCAAAAGTTTATCCAAAAAGAAATTGCTGCTAATCCTGATGTGGATACCCTAAAACAGGTAACTAGCGAAGCGCGTAACTTGGCTAAATATCTCAAAGGAGCGGCTCAAGTCCAGGCGCTAACGCAGGAAAATGTTGATATTGAAACAGCTTTAGAAGAAGCGCAAAGAGTCGGCTGTTTGAGCATTGCTGCTGATTTGGTAAATCAAGCATCGCAAATTGAACAAACGATCGCTAAACTCTACATGACTTGGAAACGCATCGGCAATTTAGCAGATCGATTATATGTAGATACTGGCGCAAGTACACCCAACTTGCGATCGCTCCTCACCTGCTTGGAACCTCTGGGTGGTGAAATTATGGAATTGCAACTTAGTGGCACGACTGAACACACTGTTCGTTTGCAAATTCAGGAGACGAGTTAAAACAATTCGCAATTCGCAATTCGCAATTATGTTTTGTGACCAAAGAGGCAGGGGAGCAGGGGGCAGGGGGCAGGGGGAAAGATACCGAAATTCCCCAGCAAGAGAGGGTTTCAAGCCCCTAAATTTATTTATGCCCAGGTAACAAATATTTATTATGCCTACGGCACGCTGCGCGAACGAGATGCGTAGCACGAGAAATAATAAGTCCGTTTTCAAGCCCCTAAATTTATTTATGGGGTTTCTCCCCTGCTCCCTGCCCCTTTTCCTCTTCAGTGACGAAGATTTAGACCTTGCTATATGGGCGATCGCATTTGCTACTTCGGGGAGAAGTTTGTCGAACTCACGTCTAATTAGCAGCGCAAGATGTAGCGGTGAGCGAGGAATTATGAGGCGATGCGGTGGGTACTTGAGCAACCAGAACCACATTCCCATTAGCATCTCTAACCCATCCTTGGGCTTCTACAATTTGAGTAGTCTCATTGACAGAATTAACTTTCTGTGACTTTACTTCTGTGTTTCGCTGCGCCAGAACAACCACTTTTTTTTGAATACCGCCAGCACGATTTTTACTCTCTGGCTCCAGTGTTATCCAATCTGCCAGTACTGCATCATCGGCTATCAATGGCTGCGTGGGATCGGCTACTAGTCCTCCACGCCCAGTCATAATAAATGAACTACTGGCTATTTTTGAACCAGAATCACAACCAGCAGCAATTTGCTGAGAAGCATCAACTAGATTTAAGGGCAGTTCTACTAATCCTTTACTGGGGTCAGCATCTGGTGAGTTGATTTGTACAGTGCCGTTTAATGAAGGGTTTTGCTGAGAAAACGCGGTGATGTCACTTGTTGGCAATCTACTTGGCTTCAGTTGGTTTGGGTCTTTAGTATTTAACAGCATCTCTAGGTTTCTACGGGTGCGCGGCACAAAACCAAATATGTTCTTAGTGGTGATTGTGATTTTCCCACCTGAGCCAAAGTTGGCGTTAGCGGTGATATCGTTATTTCCGAAGGGAGTGGCGACAAGAAAGCCATTTGGTGCATAGATGGTGATTTTACCCCCATCTCCATTAGCTCCTGCATTAGTAGAAATTTGACTATTGCGGCGCATCAGTAATAAGTCCCGCACCTGTAAGGAAAGATCCCCGCCCTTACCTGACTCACTATTAGATGTGATTTGTCCCTCGTCGAGCAGGATAGAGCGAGCAGTTATATCCAGTTCACCTGCTTTTCCTAAAACGGGTACACCACCTTGGTAAGTTGCATCTTTTCGAGCTTCACTGCTCACAGTTATGTTTCCATCGCGGACAATCAATTGCCCTGCTGTGATATTCAAATTTCCAGCAGATCCCGAACCCCTAGTCGAAGCTACCAATTGGCTTACCAAAGAGCCATCTGCTGAAGTTCCTGTTATCTTTAGTAACTCAGCAGCGATGATAGTTATATTTCCTCCGTTTCCTCTGGCTGGTTCATACAGGATATTTTCAGGAGGAACACGTCTTCCACTAGACTCTGCTGATATTTGACCTCCATCCTGAATGTGGAACCTCTTAGTTTTGATCGTAATGTCACCTGCATTTCCTTCGCCAAAAGTTGAACTTGCTAATGAACTAGGTAGAGGACGATTAGTCATTGTGGAAATAGAACTACCACTCAAGTTCACAGACTCAGAGGCGTTTATAGTTAAATTTCCCCCTTTACCTGTGCCTCTAGTAGAAGTCAGCACTTGTGCGCCATTTGAAACGATAAACTTGTTACTAGTAATGTTTAAGTCTTCACCTTTTGTGTTGCCTCTAGTCTGACTTATCAAGCGCACAAGAGAACCAACTAGTTCCACAGAATTTCCCCATAGCTGGATACTACCACCACTTTCGCCGCTAGTATCTACCTGAGATGGAATCTGAGAATTTCGCAACATCAATCGAATATTCTGGGAATTTTGGACACCTTCATATCCCAATATCCAACTTTGATCCTTTAGCTCTAAACTGACTAAACTATTGCCAGCAACACTTCCTAACTCTATTCTTCCTGAAGTTGCTGTTAAATTTCCGCCCTCCAGCGTAATATCACCGCCCACTAATGCCAAGGTTTTACCAGGCTTCACTTGTAGACCAACTGGTTGGTTGAAAATATTTTTTGTTTTACCATCTGGATTATTTGCTTGCGATTGATTACGGATAAGAGCCGGAGTTGCGCCGAATTGTAAACCAATAGGAACACTTACTGTCAGTAGGGGTGCAGTTTGGGTATCTGTGGCACTAAACTTGATCCCATCGGCAAAGTTCAGACTGCTTGCCGTGCTTCCTACAAATGAACCACCGATTTGTAAAGAAGCATTAGGCCCAAAAACAATGCCATTAGGATTAATCAGAAAAAAGTTAGCTGTATATTTGGCTTTAATGATGCCTTCAATATTAGAAACAGAAGGCCCTGTTACGCGACTAATAATGTTCTGAACACCATCAATATTATTAAAATCAGCCGTAGTTCCATCACGGACAGAAAACTCTTTAAAACTGTGGAATAAATTGCTTCCTGCTTGGGTTCCACCTTCAATAATTGTGGTATTGCCTTGTGTTTTCACAGTAGTGGGTAGAGTACCATCCGGGCTAACTTGAGCAATAGCATAATTTGCCGAAAAACTTATTGCGCCAACTATTACAAGTCTTAGCCATTGGAACCAGAATGAAATATTAATCATACTTGAGATTGTGTCCCTCTAAAGAACTATTAGTTACTTCATAAAAACGATTTACGATTTACTTAATATTAAGTAGACAAATTGAAATAGATAATCTGCGCTTCGTTTTTTATCAAGGACTACATATAACATAGTAGGAACACCATTATCTGATGTTCCTACTATTTATTTCAATGTAATTGAAAACAGAATATACAATGATTACAGTATTTTAACCAAATACTGAGTTGATCACATCGAAATTAGTAACAAGTGTCTTGTTGTTTATCAAAATTTATATAAATTTAAGGTTTATCAACAACAACCACAACAATCACACCAGTCGCAATCTAACTTCACAATATTATTATCTGAAATTAGTAAATTTCTATTACTAGAATCTGTTGTGTCCTGTGTTTGCATTTGACTTAGGTCGATACTGCACTCAAGTTTCAGAGCTTTTTCTCCTGATATACCATACTTTTCAAGCACTGTCTTGAAGTTAGCAGTCTTCAGGCTCTGACTTAATTCGTTTTTAATTTCGTCTTTTAACTGCTGTAATGTTTGAGAATCCATGAGTTTTATCTCCTTTTATACTGGTGGATGTGTAAATTTATCTTGTGATGTACTAAATCAAAGTAAGTTCGATTAGTACAGTTTGGCGACGAATAAATCAAAAATACAGAATCTAGAGTGGCACGAAAGCATTAGTTTTATAAAGCTCTTGCAAACTCCCATAATTATGACTTCAGCTTGGCTAGTAATAATTACGCTTTGTGTAACAAAACTTCATATCTTTTTGCCGGTTTTCCTAAAAGCATTCATGAATCCGGCTAATGATTCTGATAAAGAAGCGGTGCTTTCTCTGCGAGATGCTACGTAAACGGTGGGCTACGCTTACGCACCAACACCTAAGCGTAGCAGAAGGAGCGATCGCTTGTCTGAAGGTTATGGTCAAGCAGCGCCTTTGCATAAAAAACTACCCCTCTCCGACACCGGAAAGGGGTTAATTACTGCTGAAACTTAGCACGGGCTAAACGCCCCGCTATCTATGTACAGCACTTTTAATAAGCGTCTTGCAACTCGTAGAAATCAGGCGAGATGTAGTCCTTCCGCAAAGGCCAACCTACCCAATCTTCTGGCATCAAAATCCGCTTGAGATTTGGGTGTCCTTCGTAGATAATGCCGTACATATCGTAAGACTCGCGCTCTTGCCAATCTGCGGTCTTCCAAATCCAGTACACAGAAGGCACTACGGGGTTTTCCCGTGGTAAGAACACTTTAACTCGAACTTCTTCGGGGCGATCGCTATTATCACCGACTTTAATCAAATGATACATGCTCACTAATTCTTGTCCTGGGCCAAGGTCAATACCACCTTGACACTGGAGATAATTAAACCCATAGGCATAAAGGGCTGTAGCGGTAGGAAGCAAAAAATCTGCCGCTACCTTAATTATCTCTACACCATTTTTGTCTGGTGCCAAAAACTCATGGTCAAAGCCATTTTCCGTCAACCACTGGGAAACTTTACCCGCTTGTACCAATGCCTCTTCTTTCGCTGCTGGTACTGGTTTAGATTCTTCTTCAGCCACGGGTTTGTTCCTCCTTTTGCGCCTTTTCTGTTAGCAGTGCAGGTGGTATTGGCATACCAATCGCTTCTGTCAATTCCTTCGGTGGTGCATAGCGAGTTTCTGACTGCAAATACTTACCAGTTAAGATTTCCTCTACTGGCTTCAGGTTATGAGTCGTGCTGTAGTAGCGGTGGGTTTGCTTAATTTTATCCCGCTCTTGCATCGATTCATTGGAAATTTTCTTCCGCAGCTTAATAATTGCGTCGATAATTGCTTCTGGACGGGGAGGACAACCAGGCAAATACACATCCACAGGAATCAGTTTATCGACTCCGCGCACTGCTGTAGGGGAATCAACACTGAACATCCCGCCAGTAATTGTGCAAGCTCCCATTGCAATTACATACTTTGGCTCTGGCATTTGTTCATAAAGACGCACCAGTTGGGGGGCCATCTTCATCGTGATAGTCCCTGCCGTAATAATTAAATCGGCTTGGCGGGGGCTAGAACGGGGAATTAGCCCAAAACGGTCAAAGTCAAATCGGGAACCAATTAAAGCTGCAAACTCAATAAAGCAGCAAGCAGTACCAAACAGCAACGGCCACAGACTAGAAAGCCGTGCCCAGTCATAGAGGTCATCAACCGTCGTCAAAATGACGTTTTCTGAAAGGTCTTGAGTGATTGTAGTCCGCTCAATAGGGTTGATGATTCGCTCTTTGTCCTGAGTTGTTAAATTAGAATTCAAGACCATTCCAAAGCTCCTTTACGCCATGCGTAAACTAAGGCGACTACAAGAATTGCAATAAAGACTAGTGCTTCAATAAATGCCAATAGCCCCAAACGGTGGAAAGCTACCGCCCAAGGATACAAGAATACGGTCTCCACATCAAAGACGACGAAGACCAAAGCAAACATGTAGTAGCGGATATTGAACTGAATCCAGGCTCCCCCGATGGGTTCCATGCCAGATTCATAGGTGGTGTGCCGTTCTGGGCTGTAACCACTGGGTCGTAGGAGCTTGGATGCTGAGAGCGCTAAGGCAGGTACTAGGCTACAGATTATGAAGAAGCCTAGAAGGTACTCGTAACCGCTGAGGACAAACACAATGAGTATCTACCGCTTATGGAGTATTTTAAGTTGGGAGTGGGGAGTGGGGAGTGGGGAGTGGGGAATGGGGAGTGGAGAGTGGGTACTGGGTAATGGGAAATCGTTCTGAATCTCCAATCCCTTATCCCTAATACCAAATTCTTTATTTTTAATCCCCAGTCCCCAATCCCTAGTCCCCAGTCCCTAATCCTTCAACTGCGTAACTTTCTTTTACATTATATCTGTTTGGTTTTTCTGAAATCTAGGAAACAGATACACTTCAAGTATTTAATTAGCTTTTGATAGTGATAGAAAAGCCTAACAATTATGTCATAATTTGTAACGTATATTTCAGATTTCTCCTCTGCGAGGCCCTAGCCATGAGCGAACCAGCTGTTGAGACTACGGTGTTAGACCGCTACGAGTGTCGCGCCTGCGGTTATGTTTACGAACCTGAGAAGGGAGACGACAAGGATGAGATTCCTTCAGGGACATCCTTTGCAGAACTGCCTATAAATTGGCGCTGTCCAGTTTGTAGTGCTAAGAAAACCGCTTTTGCCAACATCGGCCCGGCGGGTACTGCATCCGGCTTCAAAGAAAACCTTGGTTACGGCTTGGGTGTCAATAACCTAACGCCAACCCAAAAGAATATCTTAATTTTTGGCGCTTTGGGACTTGGCTTCTTGTTTTTTATTAGTCTCTATGGCTTACAGTGAAGCCGTTAAGCAATTCAAAATGACGTTCGCAGAACTAGCTCTAAGAGAAGCTATGCCGTTGGCGTAGCCTCTCGTAGAGAAGGCTTTACGCTGCGTTAACAAAATTCAAAACGAAAAACCAAAGATCCTACACCATCCCGACTGCCAACTCCTACAGAAATTTAGAAATAACTAAGAAATACTGATGCATCTAATTGTGAAAGGTTGGCAACGAATTGCTGCCTTGTTGATAGTAGTCCTCATGTGTATAGGTTGTAGCAAAGTTCCTTCTGTTAGCTACAACCCTTGGAAAGTAATTTCTGTGCCAACAGACTCGAATTTATTGGATATTGCTTTTACTAATAACCCTGAGCATGGCTACTTAGTAGGTAGCAATGCTACCCTGTTGGAAACCAATGACGGTGGTAATACCTGGAAACCAATAACATTGCAACTGGATGAACAGAAGTATCGTTTTGATTCAGTAAGCTTTGCAGGCAAAGAAGGCTGGATTGCCGGAGAACCTGGACTATTGCTACATACAACTGATGAAGGTGCTTCTTGGTCACGTATCCCTCTGAGCGAAAAGCTACCAGGTAGCCCGATCGCAGTTAAGGCACTAGCAGACAATACAGCTGAAATGGCTACTGATATCGGAGCCATATATAAAACCACAGACGGCGGCAAAAACTGGAAAGCCCAAGTGGAATCAGCAGTGGGTGTGGTGCGTAACATAGAACGTTCTCCTGATGGGAAATATGTTGCGGTTTCCGCTAAGGGTAGTTTCTACTCGACTTGGGAACCTGGGCAAGATGCTTGGGTACCCCATAACCGCATTAGTTCTCGGCGGGTAGAAAATATGGGTTTTGCCAGCAATGGGCAATTGTGGTTGCTAGCTAGAGGAGGTCAAATTCAGTTTAGTGACCCAACTAAACCTGAAGAATGGCAAGAGGCAAAATATCCAGAGTTATCCACCAGTTGGGGTTTACTCGATTTGGCATATCGCACACCCGATGAAATTTGGATAGGTGGCGGTAGCGGTAATTTGCTCCGAAGTGGTGACGGTGGTAAAACCTGGGAAAAAGACCGTGAGGTAGAAGAAGTTGCTGCTAATTTGTATAAAATTGTGTTCTTAGAGCCAGAGCGGGGATTTATAATTGGCGATCGCGGCGTTTTGCTCAAATATCTCCCAAACCCTGAAACAACTTCTTCAGAAGCAGCTTAGTGGGAAAGGGGGGAGTAGGGAGTGGGGAGTGAAGAAGCAAGGGAGCAGGGGGCAGGGAGCAAGGGAGAAGAATTTTCCCCCCTGCCCCCCTCCCCCTGCCCCTCTGCCTCTTTTCAATGCCCAATGCCTCATGCCCAACGTACAATTTCTGAGAAGAACTTTGCAACTTGTAACTCTTTCTTAACTTTGTAGGATAATAAACTCAATAACACTCTATGTATAAGGTAGGGATCTAAATGTCAGGTACCACTGGAGAACGTCCGTTTTCGGACATCATTACTAGCGTTCGTTACTGGGTGATTCACAGCATCACCATCCCAGCATTGTTTATTGCAGGTTGGCTGTTTGTGCAAACCGGGTTGGCTTATGATGCCTTTGGCACACCCCGCCCCAACGAGTATTTCACACCAGCGCGGCAGGAAGTGCCCATTGTGAAGAACCGTTTTGAAGCTAAAAAACAAGTTGAAGAATTTATTGGAAAGTAGTTTGAGATCATGACTAGCGGAAACAACATCAATCAACCAGTTACCTATCCAATTTTTACCGTTAGATGGCTGGCAGTACATACTTTAGGTGTACCAACTGTATTCTTTTTAGGCGCGATCGCCGCAATGCAATTTATTCATCGTTAGGAGCAATCATGGTAGAAAGATCGCCCAATCCCAATAATCAACCGGTTGAACTAAACCGGACTTCGCTATACCTGGGACTACTACTAGTTTTCGTTCTGGGGATTCTGTTTTCCAGTTACTTCTTCAACTAAGTAGAAGTCCTGTTGTTAATCTTTGTTTATTTAACCTGTGTTGATTAGTTGTTAAGGGAGGAGAGAAGCTGTGTCTGGAAGTGGGAGAATTCCCCTGTGGGTCGTCGCTACGATCGCAGGTTTAGGTATAATTACAGTCTTGGGCATTTTCTTTTATGGTGCCTACGCCGGACTCGGTTCTTCGATTTAACATTAGTTAGTTTGAACCGAACACTATAAAGTTAAGATTTCCTAGCATTTGTTGAGAAATCAACCTTAAAAAAACCGCCTGTCTCTATGAGATAGGCGGTATTAATTTTGGTCAATAGTCCTTTGTCCTGTGTCATTTGTTTTTTGCAAATGACTAATCACCGATGACTAAATTAGCCAATATCGTCTCTTTCAATGTATAAAAATAGAAACGCGAAGGTCACTGCTGGTAAAACCCAACCAATGATGGGAACTAAGATAGAAGGCAAAAAGGAAGCTGCCATAGTAAAGGTTCCTGTTAAATAACACTACAATTCAAAATGAGCTTACTGCAAATGCTGCCAATATTTTTGAAATTCTAAAGATTTTTAACACAGCCCATCTTGGGAGATTGGAGGGTAGGGGGCAGGGGGCAGGGGGCAGGGAGCAGGGGGCAGGGGGAAAAATACCAATTCCCAATTCCCAATTCCCAAATTTACATACCCAGTAGCTCATCTAGTTGCAGGTTTGGCAAGTCTGGAGGAATCACAGTTCTTACTGTTGTGACTTTATGACTCTCCTGTTGGGTTGTCAGATCAAATGCGATCGCTTCTATGCGAATTTCTAAACAGCCAAAGGGAATCTTTAATTGGGTCATCACTTCCAAACCTCCTAATACATTAGGTTGTAAATTTGTCAATAAATGGGGCCCATCTAGTAACCAGCGAGTTTGACAGTCTTCAACCCATAACTTCACAACTACTTGGGGAGGTACTTCAGGCAGTACTACGCGCACGATGATAAACTTGTCGGCGATTAGTTCACCTTCTGGTACATATAGTTGTGGAATTGGCAAAGGTTCAATGGCTCCCACAGTTATGGGTAGAGAAGAGGACAAACCTAACGGTGGTTGCTTTTCTTCTTCCAAGAAATAATTATTCGTTGCATCGGCTTCTAGTTCACTATCTGTATCATCTACAACGATTTCTTGCGCCAACCAAGCTGACGCTATATTTACTTTTATTGGAGGAGGGGGAGGTGGTAGTTGTCTGACTAGGGTAGTTGAAAGTGCTGGTTCAGATACTTTTTCTACTTCCGTATTTTCCACTGCCTCTAAATCAGCTTCTTTTGCCGTGTCTGCGTCTTCCTCAAAATTTCCAAGCTCAAAAACCGATTGAGCTTCTTCCCGCGTTTCTGTGTCAGCATCTAGGCTTAATGGCAAGTCGACATCAACATCGGGATTTCCAGCACTAAGAAAAAGCTGGGTCTGCTGGGCTGGAACATGGCTATTGTAGTCTTGAGGTTCTATTTCATTGAGAGATTCAGGCAAAGAGTATCCTTGACTCTGCATCCACTTCCTGAGCAGGGGAGATGAATAGAGGTTGCCTGTTGTTATAAATTGTTCATTTGGCTGGGTTTCTACCTCAGCAACAGATTCTTCTTGAAATTGTTCATTTGGCTGGGCTTCCACCTCAGCAACAGATTCTTCTTGAAATTGTTCATTTGGCTGGGCTTCCACCTCAGCAACAGATTTATTCTGGAATTGTGCATCATCTAGTACTAATTCCGGTATATTTCCATCTTCAGCTGCGATCGCATCAAATTGCGGTAAGTCTTCAGGTGCTTGAACTTCCAATGCATCTGGGGGGACATTATTTTTTACTTCTTCTGCATCATCTGGCAAAGCTTGTACCCGTCTCAAGTATGGAAAAGTACTATCGAGTATTGGCATTCGACGTTGCTTGATGACTAACTGCTCTAAGTTGATAGCAGCTGCTATAGCAGTATCCTTTTCTAAAAGCTCCTCTTCTGTAGGGGGTTCTGCAATAACATCTGTGGGAGGGTTGACATCGATTTTAAGAGGTGGCAATTTCGGTAATTGAGGCGAAGTGCCTGAATTTTTTAAGTTAGATGTTCGCAGAGTCGTTTCTCGTAGAACTTGCAGGTTAATTTGCGGCGGTAAGGGTGCATTTGGGGATTGATTGACTATCTGGGATTGATTGACTATCTGGGACTGGTCTGTTTTTGGAATTCTGACTAGATTGAATAGTTTCAAATCGATCCTCACAGAGGACTCTGGCTCTGTAAAAGCATCAGGCGAGTCCGATGAGGCTATGGGGTCATTTAAGGATGTACTATGTTTTGCTGCGGCTGTAATTGCCAGTAGTTCTGTTACATCTGCTGTAATGGTGAAAGACTGGCTGGCTAATCGGATGATTTGATCGATATCGGCGAATCGACCATACAAACTAATATCTGCCAAAATTAACTTCGATTCAAAGTCAGCAGGAATATCAATTGAAGTATTAATGGTGAAAGGCAATTCCTGATCTGGTAAGTGCTGTATCTGGGTCAAGATTTTTGACTCTAGGGGCGATCGCAATTCAATTCCTAGTTCAAGCGTCCGCAGACTTTTTGCAGATAGTGTTTCAGCCTGCTCTAAATGTGTATTATCTTTAAATTCTATGCGCCCATTGATTGTAAGAGCTTGTCCCCAACGAGCAATATAAGTATCTTGATCTAAAGTTAACAATAGCGGCGGTTCTGTTACTGGAGAATCTTCTTCCGTTTCATCTTTGGGAAGCAGTTCAGAACTGGGCAAAGCTAAATCTATTAAATTTTGTAAAATCTGCTCTGCCGTCTCACCTTTGAGCCATACAGGACTCACAGGCTCATCGATAACTATATCTTCTTGCGTTTTATCTTGCAGAACAGTATTAACATTGCTGTCTGTAGTAATTTCCAATACTGTGGAAACTGCGATCGCTTCATCGAAA
>NZ_JAYGHE010000008.1:37256-170687 GCF_034931145.1 Nostoc sp. UHCC 0252
GTATCCAAGTTTTCAGAAACAGTATCTGACCGTTCGGATGAATTTGATTCTATTTTTTTCCTTTGCTCTGCCTCTTCTTCCTGGGACAATACTTTAATTTGGACACTGTATTGCCAAGGTTTACCGAGTAGATCCGACATCAAATCGCCGCTACAGCGCAACTCCCAAATCCCCGCATCAAAGTAGGTAAAAGGAATTACCGCCATTAAGCCTTCTGAATTAGTGCGACGCGATCGCTTGAAAATTCGCCGCGTTGGTTGAATTTCGTGGGTTGATGAGTGAGTTACACGCACTTCTACGTCTGTATTAAGAAGACTAGAACGAGCCAGAACTCTATACTGCCCTTCCAAAATTCCAAAATTTGGCGATTCTAGGATATGCCACGAGCGAGCGCCTTGTTCCTGTATCAGAAATTGCCAGTGTTCCATTGTGAGTGATGCCCAGACCGACGAGCCGCCGAGTAATATTGTGTATTAACTTGCTTGCAAGTTTACCCCAGTATTTTGGAAATGCACCCCTTTAATGGCTATCTAGTTAACTCAGCTTTACTTACCTGACTTTTAACCCTTTAACTACTAGTATCAATAGATTTTCAATGGATTGCCGTATTGCTTATATGTAAAGCTTTTATTGCTTCTTAAATATTAACTTTGACGCTATCCATTGCTGAATTAACAAGGATGCAATGGATAGCGTTGGCTGTCTCTGCTCAACTTAAGGCAAATATTTTTGTATTATTTTTTACTGAAATGCCCAATTTGCCATAGACACAACATACAATAAAAAATTAATATTTACTTGACAAGTGTTAGTGAATTGTGGTTTTCCACATTTTGCTACGAAGAGGTAGGATGTGGCTTTTAAGTGTCCTGTGCGATCGCAAAGCGTCATCGCAAATTACTAACTTAACCGCGCAGCAAGCGCCCAAACTACCAAAAGCGGTTCAAGGACGTATCCTCGCCTGAGTGAAATGTGGGTGACAATAAGAATTTACAGGAGGGATTCGATGCTAGTCATTCTAATGGACGAGCAAATCCTTGCCCCTGAGCAAGTTTGCCAGTCTTGTTTACTCGCTGACAGGAGCGGTCAACCCCGTTGGCGTGGAGGTGAACTGCGTTGTGGTCAAGCCATTCGCAAACTTACTCAACAGCAGCCAGACCAGTATGAGTGCATGATGGGCTTTCGCATCGCCCATATAGAATAGTTTAATTTGCCAGCAAGACCAAGCAACTGCGTTATCCTAAGCTCAAGTAACTATATAAATTTAACCACAGGAGAACGCATAATGTCTTGGCGCGGATCTACAACTGTTTCAGATCGGATTTTTGCTTGTTTGCCTTATTTGCTTCCTCTAGTTGAGGTTTTTGTATTTGGCAGATATTTATTCTCAGATTTCCCACCGCTACAACTACTGTTTTTGCCGCTTATACCATTGTTGAATATTTACTACGGTGTGCGTTATGCAGGAATGATTATTTTCTTTGCTTTATTTTTGCTGGTAGTTAGAAACGAAAAAATTAGTCACTTTATTCGTTTCAACACCATGCAAGCAATCCTCTTGGACATTATTATCTTTTTGTTTAACATCCTCACCGATCTTGTGGGACTAATTCCCGTTGGTGGTTTTGCAATCCAAACCCTATCCACAACCATTTTTATCGGCATAGTAGGGGCAGTTGCATATTCAGTCATCCAATCTGTAACCGGGCGTTATGCGGAAATTCCAGCAATTTCTGATGCAGTATACATGCAAGTGCGCTAGTTGTTAACGAGCCACTACGGTGTTTTCCAGGCGACCAATACCTTCAATTTCGACGCGGACGCGATCGCCTGGATGCAATGAACTTACACCCTCCGGTGTACCTGTAAGTATCAAATCACCGGGTAGTAGCGTCATAACCTGGCTAATGTAAGAAACTATAACATCGGGAGAAAACACCATCTGATCGATACAGGCAGATTGGACAGGGTTAGCATCGTCATTCACAAAAGTCTGCAATTTTGCGCCTGGATTTAACTCCCGCACAATCCAAGGGCCCAAAGGACAGAAAGTATCAAAACCTTTGGCTCGCGTCCATTGACCATCCAGTTTTTGCAAATCCCGCGCTGTTACATCATTAGCGATGGTGTAGCCCCAAATTTTGGTTTGGGCTACCTCTGGTGTACATTCAAAGGCATAATCACCAATCACTAAAGCTAACTCTCCTTCGTAGTCAACCCTTTGTGACTGGGGAGGATACTTGATTTCCCTCTCAGACGGAATGATAGATGTGGGTGGCTTGAAAAATATTAGTGGCTCAGAAGGTACTGGAGTTCCCATTTCGGCTGCATGATCGGCATAATTCTTACCCACCGCCACAATTTTTGAGGGAGCGCAAGGAGCCAGAATTTGGTAATTTTCTGGGGTCAAAGTTAAATCAGTGGGTTGTCCTTGCAACCAGGGCGGAGCATCTAGCACCTGCACATTTAGGGATAGTTGTAGTATCCCATAGTAAATCTGTCCTTCTTGATTTTGAATTCGCACATAGCGCTGCGCCATAACCTTGATGAATATCCTTTTATCTGCGATTGGAAATTGTGAGTAAGTAGCAATTCTCAGTGAGCTTTTTAGCAAATCGATTTACCCTTGAGCCTGAAAGCCGCTATAGATGCTTTTAGAAATTAATTCCCTATTAGCGTCTCCTCACTCCCCTGGCGGGTCAGCAAGAGGCTTATTTTGGAATCAGCTATAGAAATCTGGGGGTCGCCTCACGATCTAGTTTTCATTAGGGACATCCAAAAAAATCTAAACTTTGGCGATTTGGCTAATGATTCAAATTTAAAACTGGTAAGATTATAGTTCCTTGTTGCTTCCGATGTTGATTAATACTGGTATTTAAAATTTAAATCAAGTATAAATTAGGATCAGCAACCGTTTTTGTCCAAAAGGAAACTGGAAAATATGACTACAAGTTACGAAACAATGTACATCCTGCGCCCTGACTTGGGAGAGGAACAGGTAGAGCAAGCAGTTACTAAATATCAGAATTTGCTTCGCGATCAAGGCGCTGAGGATATCCAAATTCAAAATCGTGGTAAGCGTCGTCTAGCTTACGAAATCAAAAAACACCGCGATGGTATTTATATTCAGTTAAACTACACTGCACCTGCAACTGCGATCGCCCCCTTTGAACGCGCCATGCGCTTAAGTGAAGAAGTGATTCGTTATTTGACAGTTAAGCAGGAAATCGGAGAGGAAAAACCTCCTAAAGAGGAAAAGGAAAAGCCGACTAAAGTAGCTGCACCAGTCTAGGGAGCAGGGAGCAGGGAGCAGGGAGCAGGGAGCAGGGCGAAAAATACCAATTCCCAATTCCCAATTCCCAATTCCCAATTCAGTAAAATTTTGTCTTTTTCTTATTCAGTGACTTATATGGGAATGCTAAATTAACAAATACTTGCCAAAGGTAGTACTCCCGCAGTTATACCTAAGAGTGGACAAGATTCTGAATGGGAACGTAAGCTACTGTGAGCCAATCTGATACACCCAATATTCAAGTTCTCTCTACGGAAGTGTCGCAGCTACGACAAGAGTTGCAACTTCGTGATCAATTAGTACAACAACTATCTCAAGAACTCTTCCGGCTGGTAAAAGGCAATACTAGTTTTATGCCCCAGCAGCCGGAACCTGAGCGCGATTTTAGCCAGTTACAGGCTTTGCAAGAACAACTCCAAGCTGTAGAACAACAGGTAGCGTTCTACCAAGAGCAAATTACAACTCGTGACTCCGAAATTTACCAATTGCGACAGTCAGTCCAAGAACTTACAGATCGCACTCGGATGTTAGAGCAAGTAGTACAAGAGTTGCCTCAAATTTACCGTCGGAAGTTTGAGGAGCGGATGACACCAGTGAGAGAAAAGGTTGCAATGCTACAACGGGAAAATCGCCAACTGCAAGCAGAACTGCAAAGTGTAAGTTACCGTTTAGCACTCAAAACTCGCAATGCTAGTCACAGTGGGATTGATTTGCCAAATTTTCCCCGCCCAGCGTCGGAACAAAATAACATTTCGACTCCCCAAAATGCCTAAAATAGCCGTAATGCTGGAATCTTAAAGATGTAGAAACTAGCACATAAAGGCAAGAATGACTATGTAGTTATAGATAATTTAAATGGCAATTGTAACCTTGCTTGCCTCTTATCCTTATCTTCTCGTTGTTGCTTGGCGAATTGGTTCAGAATCGCTCATAGAAAACACTCGATTGGATGGTTGGTTTAAGAGGCTTGTACTTTATCCTACGCTAAATCACCGTCAAGATGGGTAATTTGTAAGGTAGCAAGTGTGACATAGAAAACCCCAGGCTTGCTTGCTCACTAACGCTTCCAGTATTTCCACTGGTGAAAAGACTGCCCTGTTGGCCAAGTTCCTGCCTATCTTGCTTTAGTTGTATTGGAAATCAAGCAATTAGCCTAAATTTAATTTAAGAACCCTAGCTTTAAAAGGCTGGAGAATATCAGAAAAATTGCATTTGTTTTAACCGATTTCAGTCATTTTCTACTAAACATGGTTTAGGTAGATGTGCTTTCAAGTTCAACAAAAAGATTTATCTGTCTACTTATTGATACTGCCTAACTACAAAACTATGAGCTTTCCTCAACATTCTTATCTAGATAAATAAAATTAAAAAACCAGCCTGCTAGCACCAGACTGTGATCTTTTAAAGATGTGAGGATATATTTAGAAAATGTGAAAAAATGCAAATATTGCTTGACTTCACCATCCTTCTAAAGATAGATTTATTGATCTAGGCTGCTAGCACCAGACTGTTATCTTTGAAAGTGGTAAAAATATCTTCATAAGTATTAAAAATTTCAAACACCGTATCTAATTGGGTAAGCTCCAAAATTAACCGTACAGGAGTTTGAACGTTGCATAAAACCAAACGACAACCACTTTGACGTGCAGCTTTCAGCCCTTTTACCAACGGAACTAGCCCAGAACTATCCATAAAATTAACTTCTGCTAAATCGATAACCCAGAGTTGATGAGACTGAGGCACTATTCCAGACATTTGTTCGCTCAAAGCCATACCGCCTTCTAAATCTATGCTTGCTTGGGGTTTGAACAAAATCACTTGAAGTTCTTGTGTAGGAGTCATGAATTTAACAAGGTAGTTGGAATACTTGACTGGAAATTGAAAAATCACATAAATACCTCTTCTTTTCCAACGGCAGAATGACTGTTTTACCCGGATATTTAGGGTATTGCAGCCGTGCAATTGAGAAAGATTGCTTCAGTATTCATGCCGTATAATTTATGATAACTTTCATAAGTATAGGCATAAGCTCCTAATAATTTCGGTATCAACCGTATCTTTTACAAGATTTTTATAACTTAACCACACATTTATAAAGTATTTGTAAATTTTTCTTATTTATTGTTAAATAAAATTTATTTGTGGTAGGGGATGCTAAAAGCTTCCATAGCTAGTATTCAAAAGTTAATAGTTTATATAGGGTATAAGCTATGGATCGCTCAGAATTAAAGTGATGACCGAATGAGTTAATGTAGCGGTTTGATTAACACCCCACCCAAAAACAAGCAAACAAAGATACTATAGTAAAAGTAAAAATTTGTAAAGACGGCGGTGCGGAATGTCTTTAGAACTGATTTCACTAGAAAATATCCAGGAATTGGCCCATAGTTACGGGTATTGGGCAATTTTTTTGGGAATTTTGCTAGAAAATTTAGGCATTCCCCTTCCTGGTGAAACCGTTACCTTAGTGGGTGGGTTTCTAGCTGGCAGCGATGAACTAAATTACTGGCTGGTTCTCGGTGATGCAGTTGCGGGTGCTGTCATTGGCGGCATTTGTGGCTATTGGATTGGTAGAGTTAGCGGTTGGGCTTTTCTGGTAAAAATTGGTAGCATATTTCGGATTTCTGAAGTGCGGCTGCTGAATATTAAAGATCAATTTAGCCAAAATGCTGCCAAAGGGGTATTTTTTGGACGTTTTTTGGCATTATTGCGGGTTTTTGCTGCACCACTAGCTGGTATAGCCGAAATGCCTTTTGCAAAATTCTTTTTATACAATTTTTTAGGAGCAGTTGCTTGGGCTAGTTTGATGGTGACATTAGCTTTTTTTGCTGGCAAAATTGTCTCTTTAGAACAATTGGTTGCTTGGGTGGGTCAATTTGCGATCGCAGCCTTGTTGATCATCACTGCCTTAATTGTTGTACCTCTGTGGTTAGAGTCTCGACAAGTTAAAGGAGCGAGTAGTGAAGAGTAGAAACGCGATTAATCGCGTTTATAGGGGTTAGGAGAGACGCGATTAATCGCGTCTGTACAGGAGTTAGGAGTAAGGTCAAAAGTGATTTTTTAATTTTCACTTTTGTATTTTGCTTTTTTAACTCCTAACTCCTAACTCCTAATTTTTAATAACTGCTAACCTTTAATTTGCTTTGACCAAATGCGAGTTGGTAGACCCCAAACATAGATAAACCCTTCAGCAGCTTTGTGATCAAATTGGTCTTCGGCTCCGTAGGTTGCCAAATCGGGAGTATAGAGGGAATGATCGCTCGAACGTCCAACTATCGTGGAGTTGCCCTTGAATAACTTTACTCGCACAGTTCCAGAGACTCGCTCTTGTGTCTTTTGAATAAAGGCATCCAGTGCAACTTTGAGTGGGCTGTACCACAAACCGTTGTAAACGATTTGGCTGTAAGTTTCTTCAATGCCACGCTTGTAATGAGTGACATCTGCTGTCAAAGTCAAGCTTTCTAAATCCCTATGTGCCTGAATTAGCACTAACATCGCGGGTGATTCGTAGATTTCCCGCGATTTGATGCCCACCAGACGGTTTTCAATCATATCGATCCGTCCAATGCCGTGATTTCCTACAAGCTGATTGAGTTGTTCAATTAGCTCAACTGGCTTTTGAGCTATGCCGTTGATGGTTGTGGGAATGCCACCTTGGAAACCAATTTCGATGTACTCTGGCTCATTGGGAGTATCAGCGATCGCTTTTGTCATCTCATAAATTTCTTCTGGTGGCTCAAATGACGGATCTTCGAGTAAACCAGCTTCAATACTACGACCGAGTAAATTCTTGTCAATGCTGTAGGGAGAGGATTTTTTGACTGGTGAGGGGATACCAAACTTTTCACCATAGGCAATGGTTTCCTCACGGCTCATACCCCATTCTCTGGCTGGTGCGAGGATCTTGATGTTGGGGTTGAGGGCGGTGACAGAGACATCAAAGCGAACCTGATCGTTACCTTTACCGGTGCAACCGTGAGCGATCGCATCAGCACCATATTTTTCAGCTGTTTCTACTAATATCTTAGCGATCAGTGGACGGGCAAGAGCAGTTCCTAGAGGATAGCGATTTTCATAGAGGGCGTTAGCTTGAATCGCTCCAAAGGCGTAATCTTTAACGAAGCTGTCTTTGACATCCGCCACGAGTGATTCACTTGCACCCGATTTCAAAGCTTTTTCTCGAACTGGCTCTAATTCATCCCCCTGGCCTAAATCTGCTGCTAGGGTAATCACCTCTTCCACACCCCACTCCTGTTTGAGGTAAGGGATGCAAACGGAAGTATCCACTCCGCCAGAATATGCCAGGACAACCTTTTTGGCGCGACCCATTAATTTCTCCACTTAGGACAACAAAGAATGAGTCATTATTATATCTGAAGTAATCCAGGTATATTTTATTCAGTTGCATGAATAATAAAATTCCCAACATCTTAGAGAAGTTGGGAATCTTAGCTTTAGTATTTTCATAAATTAAATAGATTGCGATCGTTTCTAGACAAAACTTTTTTAGATGGCTTTGTATCAGTTTTCACTAGACTAAATAAACATAAAAAATATACAGGGTGGATAATCCCACCCTGTTTTAGATGAATGTAAACTAACCGCCTGAAAGTTTATTCTTGATAATCTGGTTTAAGCTTTTGTGCTTGATGGTCTAAAAGATCCAATATTTTTACCCAAGAACAAACTCAACCCGAATACAGACAATCCAAGCATCAAACTTGGCTCTGGAACACTTGTGTAAGTAATGCTTTGAACGCCCCCACCAGTTGAATCGTTCAAATCGATAAAACTATCACGAAAGACATTAAAAGCGCTAGGTGTAAAATACAACCCAAAGCCCGCTTGGTTAAAAATTGTTCCCGAAAAGCCAGTGAAAACTGATGCTAAAGAGTCATCAGCTTCAGTGTATAACTGTCCACCATAAGTAGCAGAAATCTTTAAACTTCAGTGAATCATTTTTATGGCAATTTGGCGCTAACAAAAATGTTGCTAATCACAAGGACGAAAGTTCAGAGGCTTGAAACCTTTTAGTACTGAGTGGATGAGTAAAATTTTACTTTACAGGAAATTTATATGTACGTGAGAAGCTTAAAGATTTTATGATAATAATCTTTTGTTTGATATTTCTTAACCTGTACGCAGTGGTTAAAAGCTTATTTAAGTGAAATTACAGGACTATGTATTTTTTCACTTTGGAGTATTTTCTGATGAAATTAGCCAAAAATCTTGGTATTGCTACCGTTGCAGCTGCTATATCTGTTGCTGTTATGGGTACTAAACCCGTGCAAGCTGCCTTGGTTAATTACGCTTTCACTGTAAATGCCACATCTGGCGATAATCCTGGTCAGTATTTCGGCTCTTTTCAATACGATGACTCGACCTTAACCAATACAGGTCTTGAGACATTGGGAGTTGAGAATGGATTAGAAGTTGCATTCAGCTACTTAGGTACTAACTATACAGAAGCAGATGATACTGATTTCGACAGTTTTCCTATAGCCAGCTTTAACAATGGCGAAGTTTTAGGACTAAGCTATTTTGTTGCAGATCAGTTTGCGATCGGGAGCGACCCAAATACTCCAGATGTAGGAGGAAACAACTTTTATCTAATTGACCAATCAGTAAATACAACACAGGTGGGTACTGTAAGCTACACTAAAGTACCCGAACCGTTAGCTGTTGGTGGTACAGCTATTGCTGCTGTTATGGGATTGTGGATGCAACGTAAGAAGAGAGCAACAAAATTTGTAGGTTAATAGCTACAAGTAAATCACCTTACCCTTACCCATGTTTAGGGTTAAGGATTAAGGTGATTTAAAACTATTTAAGATACTGTAGTGACAAAAGAGCGATCGCTAAATGAATCTGTTCCTATCGTCTTTAGAGACCACCAACAACGCCACCATCATTACGGGTAATCACTACCGTTGATGAGCGTGGGCGACCTGATGGGCCATAACCTTGACTGTTAGGCCAATTGCTGGCGATCGTGGGATTCGAGGCATCCCCGCGATCGCCTGGATGCTGAATGTTGATAAACATCGCTTTACCATCTGGAGTGGTGATCACACCAGTCACCTCACAATCCGTAGGGCTGGTCAAGAAGCGCCTAACTTGTTTGGTATTGGGGTCAGCACACGACATAGTGTTGCTACCAATGTTTACCAAGTCACCAATACCATCGCCTGAGTGGTCGGTTTGAATCCAGAGGCGGCCGAAGTCGTCGAACCACAGACCATCTGGTGAACTGAAGTCGTCACCTTTAATGTTGCCTTGGAGATTTGGTTCGGGTCTAGTTTTGTCGCCAGCCTCAACAAAAATATCCCATTTGAAAGTAGTTGCTGTAACCTTCTGCCCATCTTCACGCCAGCGAATGATGTGACCGTAACGGTTATCAGGACGTGGGTTAGGAGGATTCACGGGAGGACGCGCACTACCTCCTGCGGTTGTGCCGTCTGGCTGGTTGGAGGAAACTGGAGTTGTGCCCCGACGATTATTGTTGGTCAATGTGCAGTAGACTTCAATCTCTTTATATCCGCCGATGCGAGGACGCACAGCCACCCACTCTGGACGATCCATCATAGTTGCGCCGACGCGATCGCCAGCTTGTCTTGTCTTAACAAGCACTTCAGCCTGATTTCTGAAACCGTTCTCTGGTGTCAAACCACGCTGACCGTAGACCAAAGGAATCCACTCGCCAGTACCGTTGTCATTGAATTTGGCAACGTATAGAACACCGTTGTCGAGCAAATCGCGGTTAGCAGCACGATTGCCGGGATTGAAAGGTTGAGCGCAAACGAACTTGTAGATGTAATCGTTACGCTCGTCGTCACCCTGATAGAAAGCAACACGGTTATTGTCATCAACAACAACCTGAGCGCTCTCATGCTTGAACCGACCAAGGGCAGTACGCTTGACTGGTGTGCTTTGCGGATCGTAGGGATCAATCTCAACCACCCAGCCGAATAAATGGGGTTCAAGTGCGTTGGTGCGATTGTTGAAGCGTGGATCGACTTCATGCCAGCGATAGCCAAACCCTGATGCACTAAGTCCGTAGCGATTCTGTCCTGCTAATATCTCTGAGTCTTCGATCCCTGGAGTTGAAACTAACTGTTCACCAAGGTTGCCGAAGTAACCGTTCCAGTTCTCCTCACAGGTCAAGTAAGTGCCCCAAGGAGTGTAGCCGTGGGCACAGTTATTGAGAGTACCATAAGCCGTATAACCATCGTTGAGTGTGCCAGTGTCAACAGAACCAGTTGGCTGAATTGAAAACTTCTTCGACTTCAACAATGCATCGCCAGCCGCAGGCCCCGATACTCTCATCTCGGTGTTGCCGGTAATGCGGCGACCATAAGACGAATTACGATTGAAACCCCACTCATTGCCGTTCTTGGAAATTTCTACAACAGACACCCCATGAGCAGCCTGAGACTTCCGTACCTTGGCAATTGTGACTACATCCAGACCATCGGGATGCAAAATTGATTCTTGGGTATATTCATGATTCACGCACAGCAGACCAGTATTGATTGGCTGGTTTAAAAAGCCTCTAAGCGATCTTGCTTGTGAACTTACTGTCCGACCAACGACATTCCCTGGCTGTAAAGGGAAGTAGTGCATTCCATCATTGTGCATACCAAACTGCTTTTCTTGAGCAGCAGCATCTTGGGAGGCATCAGGTAGCCAAGTTGGGCCACCAGGTGCGATCGGATCTCCCCAAGCAATCAGTACTTTGGCTGTATAACCTTCAGGAACACTGACGAGATCCTTTTCCAGCAGCCCTGTAGCTGGGTTAAGTAGATTCGGTGGGATACTTTTAAAACCTATGCCAGCAAATCCCGTTCCTTTGGGAATCGGGGCTGCATCAACACTTTGCAGAAAGCCACCAATGGAAACATCTCCCAGAACAGTTAGCACCGACGTACCCACCGCCGTCATGATGAACCGCCGCCGACTCAGACTAACGCGATCAATCACATCACGAATTGACTCGTTACCAGATGGATTGAGAGTCAAATTGTTTTTAGGGTGCGAACGTCCTTTCATTCTTTGTTCTCCGTTTTAAGGCTTGCGAGGTTGCTATTCGGTTCATCTCTCAATAAAATGAGTTATTTGGTAAATAAAGACTTGATCTATTTACATAAATTACTTAGATATTTATTGAGATTTGACACATTTTTAACAGCCAATAAATAGTACTGAATAACAAGTTAAGACTGGCTGATGCTGCTTACGCAGAGAAAATGATCAATTTTTTATTACCTTAAGTATTCAGCATTAACATTAGGTTATATCTTGATTAATTAGAATTTATCAATTGTTATTTTTGACAAAAAAAGAGACTTTAAAAAGTAATATGACTTCAAGCATAAAGACCTATAGCTGTAAAAAAAATAAGATTGAACAGACATACAAAAACGCATATTTTAAAGTTTTAAATATGGTAAGCTTATATACCTGTTTTTAAATGCACAGCAAATATTGCATTATCAGCAGATTGAGTATTTCCGCAACCAGAGTTAGATAAGGAACAGTGTCAGCGTCGCATCTGTCCTATCCTGGAGAGGTATATAGTGTTGTGGGTGAGACTGTGTTTTTCAGCGTTGTAATACCAACTTATAATCGCCAACCGATTTTAGAAAAGTGCCTCCGGGCTTTAGAGGTGCAGCAATTGAGTCAACCAAATTTGGTTACTAATTACGAGATTGTCTTGGTAGATGATGGTTCTACTGATGGCACATTGGAGTGGTTAGCAGCACACAAAGACGAGTTTCTCCATGTGCGATGGTTTCAGCAAGATCACGCTGGCCCGGCTGCGGCTCGGAATTTGGGGGTAAAACAGGCGCTGGGAGACACAATTATCTTTATTGATAGTGATTTAGTAGTGTTGGATAATTTCTTGCAAGCTCATGCGGATGCATTAGTGCAGGGAAAGGAGAAATTGGGGAGCGATCGCTTTTTTACTTACGGTGCAGTTATTAATACTTGTAATTTCGATAATCCAACTGCTGAACCCTACAAAGTCACAGATTTCTCAGCAGCTTTTTTTGCTACGGGAAATGTAGCAATCCCCAAACATTGGTTAGATAAAGCCGGACTTTTTGACACGAGCTTTCAACTCTATGGCTGGGAAGATTTAGAATTAGGCGTGCGGCTGAAAAAACTAGGTTTGACACTAATTAAATGTCCAGAAGCAGTAGGATATCACTGGCATCCAGCATTTAAATTAGAGCAAATTCCCCGATTGATTGACCAAGAAATTCAACGCGGACGGATGGGAGTTTTGTTTTATCAAAAGCATCCTACATGGGAAGTGCGAATGATGATTCAAATGACTTGGCTGCATCGCTTACTTTGGGGGATTTTGTCACTTAATGGTGCATTAAATGAACGGACAATGGCTCCGTTATTGCAATGGCTAATTAACTTAGGTAAACCGCAATTGGCTTTAGAAATTGCCCGAGTTTTTCTTAACTGGTACAACGTGAAGGGTGTCTATGAAGCGTATGCTGAAATGCAGCAAACATCGTGATTAAAAAGTATTTATCCGGTTAAATCACGTTAAAATCGCCCCACCCATCAATCGCTCATATCGATATTTCAACTCTTCTTTCATCAAATACCAACGCTCTAAAGTTGCATCCATTTCTATTATTTTCTCAGCTGCTTGCCGTGCTAAAAGTAAAACTTCCTCATCATCAACCAAGCTCGCTAAGGTAAAATCTGGCACTCCAGATTGACGAGTTCCGAGTACTTGTCCTGGCCCACGAAAACGCATATCCATCTCGGAAATGAAAAAACCATCCTGAGATTGTTCCAACACTTTCAGCCGTTGTTGAGCATCAGGACTTCTGGAACTGCTCATCAACAAACAGTAAGATTGAGCCGCACCACGACCAACACGCCCCCGCAGTTGGTGGAGTTGCGATAAACCAAATCGCTCGGCATTTTCAATGAGCATTACTGTGGCATTAGGTACGTCTACACCTACCTCAACAACAGTAGTAGAAACCAAAATTTGCGTTTGGTTATCACGAAATTTGGTAATTGCTTCATCCTTATCGGCTGAACTCATGCGACCATGCAACAGCCCCACTTGAAAGTCGGGAAAAACGCTTTCCTGTAGCTTTTGATGCTCGTCAACAGCCGATCGCAGATCCAACTTTTCTGATTCTTCCACCAATGGCAAAACCACATAAACTTGTCTACCTTGGACAATTTCTCGGCGAATGAGGTCGTAAGCATGGTTGCGTTGCTGACCAGACAATACTGTTGTCTGAATCTTTTGTCGTCCTGGTGGTAACTCATCAATCTGGCTTACATCTAAATCCCCGTGTATGGTCAGTGCTAAGGTTCGGGGAATTGGAGTAGCTGTCATAGTTAACACATGAGGCTGATTGCCTTTTTGCTGCAAACGTGCCCGTTGTTCTACCCCAAAGCGATGCTGTTCATCTATCACCACTAACCCTAATTGCTGAAAATTTACAGGGTCTTGAATTAAGGCATGGGTTCCTACTAACAGAGGTAATTCACCAGTTCCTAACTGAGAATGTATTTGTCTTCGTTTTGCAGTTTTTGTGGAACCTGTCAGTAATTCCACTGGTAAATGCAAGAGGTTAAACCAACTAACTAACTTGCGATAATGTTGTTCTGCCAAAACTTCTGTGGGAGCCATCAGTGCCGCTTGGTAGCCAGATTGAATTGCTGCGAGGATAGCTAGCACGGCGACGACTGTTTTACCAGAACCGACATCACCTTGCACCAAACGATTCATCGGTACAGGTTTTTGTAAGTCGTTGAGAATGTCGTTGAGAACTCGTTGCTGTGCGCCAGTGAGTTTAAAAGGTAGTATTTCGTGGAATTTCTCTACAAGTTGGCCTCGCGGGACAAGGATGGCGCTAGTTTGAATCGCTCTTGCTTGCTGTTGACGTTGCAGTAACCCAAGTTGTAAGTAGAAAAATTCGTCAAAAACTAGGCGACGACGGGCAACTTGTAGAGCGTCGCTATCACTAGGAAAATGGATATTAGCGATCGCATCTTTCAATTCCATCAAACCATACTTCTGTCGCAAACCACTTGGCAAAGGGTCTTTTAGGTTAGCCGCAGCAGGTAAAGCAGTAATTACCGCCTGTCGCACTGTATTCGCCACCACGCCTTCAGTTAGTCCATAAATTGGCACTACCCGCCCAATATTTAGCGACTCAATCGAATCTCCTGGATTTGCCAAAACCTCTAGTTCTGGATTATCCAGTGTCAAGCCGTATTTGCTTTCTTTCACCAACCCACATGCCGCTAAAATACTACCCACTGGATAACGACGTTTTAAACTTTCTTGCCAAGCGCGACTACTAAAACGCGTACCTGCGTAAAAACGACCAATTTTGATTTGACCACTGTTATCTTTTACAACCAGTTCCAAAATTGATAATTTCTGATTTTTAGGGCTAGTAAAGCAATTACAACGCTTCACTGTAGCCACTATTGTCACCGTCTCACCTGCCTGTAACTCGCGGATATTCACCTGACGCGCATAATCAATATGGTCACGGGGATAGTAGAAAAGCAAGTCGCGCACAGTGTGTAAACCAAGCCGCGCCAAATTATCAGCTTTTTTGAAACCTATCTCTGGTAAATCGCTGAGTTTTTGGTCAATTTTCGGTGCAAGTCTCCGACTCACCTCGGCAACAATTGGAGATTTTGGATTTTGGATTTTTTTACCATGCTCTCGCGCTCCTCTGCTCCTCTGCTCCCCCTGCTCCCCCTGCTCTAGTTGTGAGAGATACCGACGAGTTTCTGCTACTAAATGTTGTCTTTCTTCTAGTGCCAGATGTGGATAACTAGCAAATTGTACCGCTAGTCCTTGCCAACGGCGGCGTTCAGTTTGGGGTAAGCCTGTTGGGAATTTGCCCAAAGTCAGACTCAGAAATTCACTGAAGCGGTATTGTCTACCCATCAAGTCTGTAAAGCCCCGTTCGGCTTCTATTGCCAAGGCTTTCTGCAATCGTATCCAATCTGGTTTTTCATTAGTCATTGTTATTGGTCATTAGTCATTAGTCATTAGTCATTAGTCATTGGTCATTGGTCATTTGACTCTGGACAAAGGACAAAGGACAAATGACTAATCCTCAAACCAACTAGCACGCCATGCAGCTTCAGCTTCAGCGATCGCCTTTTCTCGATGTTTCTTTTGATACTCTCGTCCTAGCTTGTTTAGCTGAACTAAAATACTGCGGATTTGCCTACGCTCAGAGGAAAGTGCCACATCAGCAAATTCAATTTCTCCTAGCCGCAGGTTAATAGCCATGATTTGTGTCAGCCCAGAATCTTCTGACTGCTGCTCATTTTCAATTTCAATTACTAAGTTTAATAAGTTTGGTGGCCCTGGCATAGCCTCGGCAGACGCTTCTGATGCCGCAGCCGCCGCAGCCGCTAAAATCGGTTCTGGTAATTTTTTGGGCAATACCCCAGATTTTTGTAATAAAAGATTAGCATCATGGGAAAGTTTTTTCAGTATCTCTTGCGTGACCTCTTCTAAGTTCTGCTGCCATTTTGCCAGTTCTATAGGATTAGAGGTGTCGGCGCTCGGAGGCTGAAAATTTGAGGTGTCGAGAAGTTCAGAAGATGTTACTTCTTTATTGCTCTCATCTTCGTCATCTCCCTTATCTACTTCAGCTTGCTCACTTTTAATACAACTGAGCAATTGCTCTGCTGCAACTTGACCCAACTTGCGGATAGCTTGTTGCAATTGTTGGCGCTGATTTAATGATAAATGCAGAAAGTTTTCGGGATATCCCTGTGTACAGAGATGATAACTCGCCAAAATCAACTGTTTTCGTACAGCTAGCCCCAAGGTGTTTAGATAACTAGCATCAGCGCTTTGTAGTTCTAGTGCGATCGCCCGAATCGCTTCTTTTAGTGCTGCAATATCCCGTTCAATTCGCTCGATTGCTCTTGCCATATCTTTTCGTTCTTGTCCATGTGAACTATTAAATAGTACAAATGTACGAATTTCTATAATAACTTCCCAAAGGATTTTAGATTTTAAATTAAATGCGATATTTCGCCTCTCTATTAAAAAAAATACAGGTCAGACTATTTGCTTGACCTGTTCTTTAACAAGTTAGGAGTTAATAATTATGAGTTACAAATTATGAAGCTAACTCCTCTACAGACGTGATAAATCGCATCTCTCCTAATCCTTGTACAGACGTGATAAATCGCGTCTCTAATATTACTTGCTGCCAATTTGTGCAGCGACTTCATCAGCAAAGCTAATCTCTTGTTTGTCAATGCCTTCGCCCAATATATAGCGGACAAAGCGAGTCACTTGAATCTCTGTGCCTAATTGGGTCTTCGCTTGCTTCAAGAGGTCTTCTACGGAAATACTCTGATCGCGAATGTAAGGCTGATCAATCAAAGTTAATTCTTTCAGGCGTTTTTCAATCCGTCCCTGAACAATCTTTTCTTTGATATTATCTGGCTTGTTGGCCAAATCATCCTTGCCCATTTCAATGTCTTTTTCCTTTTGGGCAATTTCGGCGGGGATTTGGTCTACGCTCACATACTCGACATTTGGACAAGCCGCGACTTGCATTGCAGTGTTCCGTGCCAAGCTTTGAAACTCTGGATTAGCAGCTACTGATTCCGTTTGAGAACCCAGTTCTACTAATACACCAACTCGACCGCCAGTGTGAATGTAGCTGTCTACTACACCTGGCGTGCCTTCTGCTAGTGCAAAATTGATAAAGCGACGCACTTGGATATTTTCACCAAGCGTAGCAATAGTTTGCTTGATAAATTCTTCTACAGTCGCGCTTGGATTCTCAACATATTGTTGAGCTAATAAAGACTCAACGCTATCAGCAGTTGCAGCTTGCTTTGCCAGGTTCTTAACTAAAGCTTTAAAAGCCTCGTTACGAGCCACAAAGTCAGTTTGACAGTTGACTTCGATGAGTACACCTACTCGACCACCGGGTTGAATGTAAGTGTCTACTAGACCTTCTGCCGCAATGCGATCGCTTTTCGCGCCTGCTTTAGAGATGCCCTTTTTCCGTAGCCAGTCTGCGGCTTCTTCTACATTGCCTTCAGTCTCTATCAGCGCTTTTTTGCAGTCCATCATGCCTGCACCAGTTTTTTGGCGTAGCTCTTGGACGAGTTTTGCAGATATTTCCGCCATGTTGCCTCAATTCCTAACTTGACCTCGAGTTGTAATCGCTCAACTAATTTAGTGCTGAGTGCTGAGTTTTGAGTGTTCAGTTATCAATTATTTTATTCTTCATTGACAAATCACAACTTACAACTTCAAAAATCAAGACTCAGCACTATCCAATTTGCTGAGTCTTTCTATCTTACTCAGCCCTCAGCACTCTTCACGGGCTAAACCTTAGCTTTCCGCTAACAGAACTATTCTTCTGTTGCCTCGTCGGGAATTACGGCATCAGTATATTCGGTTTCTTCGTAGTCATCGTCATACTCACTACCGTCGTAATCTTCGTAATCATCTTCAGCATCTAGCTGACCGTGACGACCTTCATAAATGGCATCCGCCAATTTTCCGACTATCAGCTTAATGGATCTGATAGCATCGTCGTTTGCTGGAATGGGGATATCTACTACATCTGGGTCACAGTTTGTATCCAACATGGACACAATGGGAATATTCAGCTTTTGGCATTCTTGAACTGCGTTATATTCCCGCCGTTGGTCTACGATTACCACAATATCGGGTACTTTCCGCATTGTTTTAATGCCGCCCAAATACTTCTGAAGCTTCGTCATTTCCCGACGTAGCATTGATGCTTCTTTTTTGGGTAACAAATCTAGTGCGCCAGTTTCTTCACGGCGTTCTAAATCTTTCAAACGATCTACCCGTGTTTTGATGGTTGCCCAGTTGGTCAACATTCCGCCCAACCAGCGTTGGTTAATATAGTGGGAACCACAACGGCTAGCTTCTTGGGCGATAATTCCAGCTGCTTGGCGCTTAGTGCCAACAAAAAGAAACTTCTTCCCTTGTTCAGCGTGCGATCGCATGTAGTTGTAAGCATTATCCATCAACTGGGCAGTTTGCACCAAGTCGATAATATGCACACCATTGCGGGAAGTATAAATGTAAGGAGACATTTTTGGGTTCCAACGCCGGGTCTGATGCCCAAAGTGAACCCCTGACTCCATCATTTGAGCCAATGAAACTACTGGCATATAAATTTTTAACTCCGATTCGGGTTAAACCTCCATCCAAGTGCATTTCCCAACCGGGAAACACCCGAATTCTTAGATGTGCGAGATTAGTTAACCATACTAGGTTAGCACATTTGCAAGAGTTTGGTGAGGCGATAAAATAGCGCTGCCCACTCAACAATAGGAAGCGCTATGCTTGTATTTAACTCAAAATTACGTTAGCGACACGAGAAAGCGAGTCCGCAAGCATCATTACGAATTACAAATTGCGGTCTTCTTGATCGTTCGGCTTGGGTTTTTGTCGCCGTTGTTCTATTTGATCGTCGATAGTTTCTCTCATTTTGCGATCGGCAGCGTCCATCGCAGAATACTTAAAGCGGTTGAGTATGCCACTGAAAAAGTTGCTGAAGAATCTTTCAATTTCTTGCATAATTTTATACCTCAGTATTTACAGGTAAATTTTTGACTCTGCATTGGTCTTGGACTTTCTAGTGGAAGTTGGAAATAAAACGCTAACCTATTCTCGAAGTATGTTTTAGTCTCGGAGCGTCTCTGGGTGCTTGAAGGGCTGGCGGTTTATTTATCCTTTGATTCAGTTTTGCTTGAGAATGACTGTATAAAACAGTCTACTCAATTAAATTAATATTGTTGAGATTTACTAGATTGAAACGCTGTAGACATTTATCTATTGTATTCTGTCTAAGGTAATAAATGTAGCAAAGGCACAAGTAACAAATTGTTTACTTGATATTGGACTGAGATATAACCAAAAACCTGCAAGATGATCTCGAAAGCGCTGATTTTCCGTTGTGAATGATGGCTGAAAAACTCAGACGTAGCAAATTGTCAACCTAGACAGGATAAAGTTTTTCAAACTGACTTGCAGAAAACTACATATATATTGGTTTCATACATGGTCTAAAATACTACTGATTCTCTTGCCGATAACGCTTAGGAGTCGTGTGCAGCATCCGTTGAAACACAGATGTCATGTGACTTTGGTCAGCAAATCCTGCTTCTACGGCTACCTGTACCAGCGATCGCTTTTGGTTTTGTAAGAGTTTTTGGGCCAGTTCCAGCCGACACCGGAGGACAATGCGTTCTAGAAAAGATTGGGAATATCCAAACACCACAAAACAAGCAGCATCTTCCACCGAAGTATAAGTACTGCCTTGAGGCACAATATCAAAACCTCCTGGTAGCGCTTGGTAAGGTTGCAGGCGATCGGCATTGAAAGCCGCAATCCCACGAGTTTCACCAAAACTTGTGACTACAAGGTTAAGTGGTGAGCGAATATTGACTTCTAAATGTCCTGGCGGAATGATTGCTACCATCAACTCTGGTGTTTCTAACCAGTGTCCCCACTGGGGTAGAGCTTCTAGTGGGGGCTGATCAAGAGGAATTTTACATTCTGGGGGATTAAATAGAAACTCTTTTAGCAGATTCATGGGTAGAGGCAATTAATAGCCATTTAAATGCAATACCCTATTGTCTCAAAAAGCAAATTTCAATATTCCGCAAGAATTGAAAAGACACTAACAATTGCAGTCAAGTATTTTCAAAGTTACGATTTTGATTCGAGTGATTGTCAATGCCTGTTCTGATTCCTATTTCAACCTTCTTTATCGGCTGTCATGGGCTAATTGCTCTGGGTTTATCCTATCGAGTGGCAATGGAACGCACCCGTACTCGGATTTGGCATGGTGCATCTTTATCTGAGGTTGCCTCACAGCCCAATTACCTAGAGCATCCGAATGCTTGGGCAGAATTTGTGGAAAGAATGACACAACAATCTATTGTCACGAAAAATATGGAAGAAGGGGTGTTGCAGCGTACTATCCGAGCGCATGGTAACTTTACAGAATACGTACCCCTTAGCCTCGCCTCATATTCCTAATCGCCCTAGAGTGGATGCAGGCTGGAAAGGGGCTGTTGTGGATGCTAGGCACTCTATTGACACTAGCTCGGATTGCACATGCCTGGGGATTAATACAGACCTATGGCCCATCACCGGGCAGAGCGATCGGTTTTTTCGGAACTTGGTTAGTTTATATCGTCGGCAGTCTGGCTTGTCTTTACTACAGCGTGCGGCAATTTTTATAATGCTTAAAGCAATTGATACCGACCTTTGGGTTGCTGAACAACCGCTAAAATATTTTGGCTTGGAAGTAGGGACGAGAATGAGTGTGATTCGTCTGACCAGTGGTAAATTAATGGTGATCTCGCCTATTGATATGGATGACGCAACTATCAATGAGCTAAATCAATTGGGAGAAGTGAGTTACATTGTCGTCCCCAACTTGTACCATCACCTATTTGTTGCTGACTTCAAGCTGTGCTACCCTCACGCCAAACTATGGGCAGTATCTGGGCTAGAACGCAAACGACCAGATTTGCAGATTGACTATATTATTAGCGATCGCAACATTCACCTAATTGACGGGGTTGAGTATTTGTTCATACAAGGATTTAACACATTGGATACTAGCGGATATTCACCGCTCAATGAATGCGTCTTTTTTCATATCAAAAGCCGAACTTTGATTGTCACCGACACAGTTTTCCATTTTGATAAACAATGTTCACCAAGTACAAGGTTAATAGCCAAACTTCTAGGTGGTTACAACCAACTTCGTCCATCGTTATTGGAGAAATTTGCAACTCAGAATAAAGCCAAAGTCAAATGCTCAATTCAACAGCTTCTTGCTTGGGATTTTGAACGAGTAATTATGGCGCATGGCAGCATAATTGAACAAAATGGTAAACCTCAGTTTAAAGCAGGTTATGAGTGGTTTTTAGAAACCTCTTTGTAGTAATACTTAACCCATAAGTTAAGTCAGCACGATAAAATCCATGTCTAATTACACTCTGCGTGTTACTGAATAGTATCGGGATCTACATTAAGCGATCGCAACCTTGCCTTTAACTGTTCTATCTGCAATTCTGCCTGTTCTGCTCGTTGACGTTCTTGTTCTGCTCGTTGACGTTCCTGTTCTGCTCGTTGGCGTTCTTGTTCTACTAGTTCTTCTGCTTGCTGTCTTGCTAAAATTTCCTGCCGTAAAGCTTCTACCAGTTCATCAGGAATCAGTAATTTTTCCCCCGTATCCTCTTGATAAAACCCAATTAGCCTTCCCTCAACCACCAAGCGTAGTTGTAACGGTTCACTACGTCCATCTTGTATCGGTTCGTAGATTTCTCCCCGCAGACGATAGCCACGTAACTGTTGTTCCACCCACTCGCCTTTCGGGTCAAATAGCCAGTATTCCTTGACACCTAGCTGCTCATAAAGCGTCTTTTTGAAGATTTCGTCTTGTCCCTTAGTGCCAAAGGATGTCATTTCAAAAATAACTGTCGGTACTTGACCCTCTTCCCAGATTTTATAGTTGTCCTGACCGCCAGGTGCAACATCAAAAATCACCATCACATCTGGGGCTACCCGTAACTTAGGAAAGCCTTGTGCATAATAAAGAAATTGATTTGCCAATACTGTTGCCTGACGATTTGCCAGATACTGTTTCAGGACTTCTAAGGTAGTTAGTAAGGCATAAAGGTGGTCGTAAGTTTCTGCCACTGGTTGACCATCAGCACTGGGGTAAAAGATTTCTGATTCGACACTAACAGGTACAGTAGCCGTCATGGTTATAAAATCAGTGCTACGAGATTATTGTAGAACAACTCTAGTTCTTCCTAACTTGAGATGTGCAAGCTTTTCAAAATATAACTAGATAATTCACAAAATCCTTCACCTTCGGCTGCATTGGTAATATAAGCAGGGTGATATTTCAACTGATTCATATATTCCAGCACATTCGCCACGCCCACAGAAACAGGAAAATAACGCCGATCGAATAAACTTTCATCATTGGGACTATCACCCACAGTAACAATTTGTTCTGGTGAGTACTGGGGCAAATATTCGCGCAATACCTGCAACAATCCCACGGCTTTATCTTGCCCTTGGGGTTTAATGTGACACTGCACGTTGCTATAGGTAAATCCCCAACCCATTTGTTGACAAAGACCATCTAGGGTTTGTAGTTCATCTTGACTCAAACCAGCTACATCAAAAGTCCAGTCACTAACGCGAAAGCGATTATCAGCAGATTCTTGGATTTGAGGAAATTTAGTTTGTAAATTCTCAAAAGTCGTAGCTAAGTGCTGGCGATGTTTAACTAAATCGGGAATAAGTGTTAGTACTACTGGTTTTTGGTTCTCTGGCGGAAAGTACAAACCGCCATTTTCTGCGATCGCACCTGCCACTGGCATAATCGCACTCAATCCACTCACCCACCCAGCAGAACGTCCTGTGACAATCATTACCTTAATATCAGCAGCCGCTAAATCCTCTAAAGCTTGCAGCAGTGCGGAAGTAAATTTTCCTCGTCTAGTTAATGTGCCATCCATATCTGTGGCTATCAGACGAATATTGCTCAAGCTTGTAGATGAAACCTCAGACAGGGCAGAGACGCTCAAATGTCTGGACATAGGTGGTTTTGTAAAAAGCTGTGAAAAATATTAATCATACAGCAAGATGGTATGGGAAATTTGGGCATCCTAAACATCAGGAGTCAAGTTTTTCAGTTTGCAACCATGTCCACTTCGATGTTTCTTGCCCAATCCTCTGGGACAAAGCCTAAAAAAGCAACCCAGGAAGTGCCAGCAAGTAATCCTCAAATACCACCATTATTGGTGTTAACCTCTGGAGGACTGGCTTTAGCGGTGATTGCTTTAATTGTCTATAGTAAGCTCCAGATGAATAAGCTGGAGAAAAAACTTAAGTTTGAACAATTCCGGGCGCGAGAATTAGAGAAAAAATTTAAGCTGGCGCTGGAAACGATTCGCAAAATGGAAACTAATCCCGATTTAGTCAACTCACGGGATTTTAACCTGGATTATCTGCGAATGCGGATGTCTGAAGAGGTATTTCATTTTGCAATCCTTAATCAAGTGAAGATTCAGATCAAAGATAAAGTTACTCAAGCCCTGCGTCCAAATCAAGCACAACAAGGATCTGTTGGGATTGCTAATAGCGCTGGACGGCAAGTAGATGAAATTTTTGATGTCGAATATGAAACCGGTAATGCAGGGAACCCTGCCAAAAGAGTACTATTTCGCATTCAAGTCCGGTTAATGAAGTTACCAACGCAAGCAACTTCTGCAACTATTAGTCAAATTATTGACTGTATAGAAACTTACCTAAGTCCTATAGAAGACGAAGATAGTTGGCAACCAACAATTCAAGGTCGGATTGCTACTATGCATTGGGATCAAAAGGCTAAACCCACGCCTCTACTGGTGCTGGAGCAATCGAATGAAGGCGTGAATGTAACTTTTCGTACTAGTCGCCAACCAAATTCCCCAACTCCGCCAAACCAACCTGGAATGAAAAAATCAGGCTCGGCTAAACAGTAAACTATGGCTTGAAGTCGGTAGACGTAATTAAATGTAATTGATTAAGGACTGACGAACTGTACAAAATAACTTTCCTATGCATCACTAAATTCGTCGTTTCAAGCTAGCGTAGGCGTAGTCCGCACTTTCTCTAAGAGACGCTCCGCGAAAGACAAAGCTCAGTGACCGCCGTAGGCATCGCTGGCTAATAGTGGAAAAATCAAACTTGAATGCCTGAAAATGTATACACACATTTAGCTACTTATGTCAATGCATAGTAGCCTTTTCAAGGTGACTTCAAAAATCTCTTTTTTGCTTTGTGTTCTCTGCGCCTCTACGGTTTACAAAGTAAGGATTTGACCACTCCAGACGCAGACAGGGCTTATGCAAACAATAGCCGAAACTTTAATACTCAGGTAGGAGCAATTGATGAATTGCCCCTACCGTGTGTAGTTTTGCGTAAGTCTCTTTTGTTCATCATGACAATATAGCGATCGCCTACGTCTTAGGATATAAATATTTTTAAATTTTGAAAATATGCCCTCATCCTATTATTCATTTTTAGATTGGAATTTTAGGATATTAAGAATTTTATTAAGCAGTAATACTCACGGGCTTATTTACAATTCTTGACTTTCAACCTTCCAAGTAAAGTTTATTGTCTTTTAAATTAAACAGCCCCCATCAACTGCTAACGTTTTAATTAGTGAAAGTAAGGTTTGAGCGTAATTATATGCGTCTCAACTGCTTAACAAAGCTTAAAAGTTGGATAATTAGCGTTAGTTTTATAGCGATTAGTTAGTTATTTAGGAATCTCCAAGAGTTTATATTCACCGAGTACACAACTTCTACAAACCGAACTCCGAAACCCGATGATGAATCATTACTCACTTCAATGGATTGAGGCATGGTGCCAAGAAAATGGCTGGACAGATTTATTTGTAGAGCGACGTAACAACTTCTGGGCTTTTCCTCCGGGTGGGGTAATGCCAGAACCAATCCCAGTGAATGTTCTCAGAGTGATTAAAGCTGAGAAGGGATTAACCTTTGAAGAAAGATTGTGGTCGATGTCCGCAGTAATTGGCACAATCATAGCTGTTCTTTTTACCTTTTGGTTTCAGTCGCCGATGCCATTAGTTTTAGCTTTCGCTTTTAACGCTGTTACGGTGGCTCAATTTGAACTTGAAGATGCCTAAATTCTTATTTGGGGCTTTGCTATTAAAAACTGCTCTTGTCTACTTTTAGCAAGAGCAGTTTTTAATTTTAGATAAAGAGACGAAATCACTACAGTTTCAGCTAAAGATTATTAGTTATTCATTAATGAATGCTGTTTCTTGGCAGAGCAAATATTGTAAGACATTAGCATTTGACAGAGACTTCAGTTACATTGCTGCGAAACTTCACCATCGCTTCACTAGCGCCAAAATGTGCTGCAATCGGAGGTAACAGTATCTGCTGAGATTGAGACGTTTCAAACTCAAATTCATAAGACAAGTTTCGCTTGGCTGGGGTGTTAATAACTTTTTTGATAGTTTCACGAAGTACCCACGGTGAACTCGCCCAGGCAACTTCTGCTTGCGGAGAAACCGACCCAAGCGTTAGAGCAGATTTATCCTCAAATCATGAGCAAAATCCAATTTCAACTCTCACCCAAGCCATCGAAAGCCGAAAAGAAAGCCAATGGAAAATCTGGATTTGTGCCTGTTGCCGCTAGATGGGTAATTGAAAGGTCAAACGCTTGGGTAGAGCGATGTATTTTCCCTTCTGCCTTCTGCCCTCTGCCTTTCTTGCTAACTAGAAAAAAGATATCAAATGGGTTGTATAAAGATATGGCTGCGGCAAGACTTGTGTGTACACCGTAGCCACAAACGGTAAAGGGAAGCAGAACGTAGCTTTGGCGGTGAGGTTCTTCTAGTTTAATAAGCAATCAAGCGACATGATTTGCATAATTTTGTCGTCGCCAATATTGATAAATCAGGTCAAAATAAGCCAATGATGAGTTTGAGCAAAACAGACTTTATGAAAAGCTGCCACAAATATCACAATTTTGGAAAATAATAAAGTAAGTCGAGTATCACAAGACTCACTTGATATCCTCATTTATTCTAGGAAAATATGACTCATCCTTTCCTTGAACGCCTGCGTAGTCCAGATAGCCCAGTCCTCGTTTTCGACGGGGCGATGGGAACCAACTTACAAACCCAAAACCTGACTGCTGAAGACTTCGGCGGCCCACAGTATGAAGGCTGTAACGAATATTTAGTCCACACAAAACCCGAAGCTGTCGCTAAGGTTCACCGCGACTTTCTCGCTGCTGGTGCTGATGTCATTGAAACCGATACCTTTGGTAGTACGTCCTTGGTGCTGGCAGAATATGACTTGGCAGACCAAGCTTATTACCTCAGCAAGACAGCCGCAGAATTGGCGAAGCGTGTGGCTGCGGAATTTTCCACGCCAGAAAAACCCCGATTTGTAGCAGGTTCCATCGGCCCCACAACGAAACTTCCTACCTTGGGACATATTGACTTTGACACCATGAAAGCTACTTTTGCAGAACAAGCAGAGGCGCTGTGGGATGGTGGTGTCGATTTATTTTTGGTAGAAACCTGCCAAGATGTGCTGCAAATTAAGGCGGCGCTGAATGCTATTGAAGAGGTGTTTGCCAAAAAAGGCGATCGCAGACCGTTGATGGTTTCTGTGACAATGGAAAGCATGGGCACAATGTTGGTTGGTTCAGAAATCAGCGCTGTGCTGACAATTTTGGAACCTTATCCAATAGATATTCTCGGTCTAAACTGCGCCACCGGCCCAGACTTGATGAAACCACATATCAAGTATTTGGCAGAACACTCACCTTTCATCGTTTCCTGTATACCCAACGCGGGTTTACCTGAGAACGTTGGCGGTCAAGCGCACTACCGCCTGACACCGTTGGAATTACGGATGTCGCTGATGCATTTTGTTGAAGATTTGGGTGTCCAAGTGATCGGGGGTTGCTGTGGGACGCGTCCAGAACACATTCAGCAATTGGCAGAACTTGCTAAAGGTCTGAAGCCAAAAGTTAGACAGCCAAGTTTAGAACCAGCAGCAGCATCAATTTACACCACTCAACCTTACGATCAAGATAATTCCTTCTTGATTGTTGGCGAACGTCTCAACGCCAGTGGTTCTAAGAAATGCCGCGATTTGCTAAATGCCGAAGATTGGGATGGACTCGTTTCAATGGCGAGGGCGCAAGTCAAAGAAGGCGCACACATCCTCGATGTCAACGTCGATTATGTGGGACGTGACGGCGTGCGAGATATGCACGAATTAGTTTCGCGCATTGTTAATAATGTGACATTGCCCTTAATGCTTGACTCCACCGAATGGGAAAAGATGGAGGCGGGTTTAAAGGTTGCCGGTGGTAAGTGTTTGCTGAATTCCACCAACTACGAAGATGGGGAACCGCGCTTTTTGAAAGTGTTGGAGTTAGCGAAAAAATACGGTGCTGGTGTAGTCATTGGTACTATCGATGAAGATGGGATGGCACGGACAGCAGATAAGAAATTTGCGATCGCTCAACGCGCATACCGCCAAGCTGTAGAATATGGCATACCACCCACAGAAATATTCTTTGATACCCTAGCGTTACCAATTTCCACCGGGATTGAAGAAGACCGAGAAAATGGTAAAGCCACCATTGAATCCATCCGGCGGATTCGTGAAGGATTGCCTGGATGTCATGTAATTTTGGGTGTTTCCAATATTTCCTTTGGTTTGAATCCAGCCTCGCGGATGGTGCTGAACTCGGTGTTTCTGCACGAAGCGACAACGGCGGGAATGGATGCAGCCATTGTCAGCGCTAACAAGATTTTACCGCTCTCGAAGATTGACGAACGCCATCAAGAAATTTGTCGGCAGTTGATTTATGACGAACGGAAGTTTGAGGGTAACGTCTGCGTTTACGATCCCTTGGGAGAGCTTACCACAGCGTTTGCTGGGGTGACAACTAAGCGCGATCGCTCCTTAGATGAAAGTCTCCCCATCCCAGAACGCCTCACACGCCATATCATCGACGGCGAACGCATTGGCTTAGAAGAACATCTGAAAAAAGCCTTAGAAGAACATCCCCCCTTAGAAATTATCAACACCTTTCTGCTAGATGGTATGAAAGTGGTCGGGGAATTATTCGGTTCTGGGCAAATGCAGCTACCCTTCGTCTTGCAATCAGCAGAAACCATGAAAGCGGCTGTTGCGTTTCTAGAACCGTTCATGGAAAAATCAGAATCAGGTAACAATGCCAAGGGAACCTTTATCATTGCCACAGTGAAAGGCGATGTCCACGACATTGGTAAAAACTTGGTAGATATCATCTTATCCAACAACGGCTACAAGGTGATTAACCTGGGAATTAAGCAGCCGGTAGAAAATATCATCAACGCTTACGAACAGTACAAACCTGATTGTATTGCTATGAGTGGTTTGCTGGTAAAATCCACCGCCTTCATGAAAGAGAACTTGGAGGTATTCAACGAAAAGGGAATTAGTGTCCCTGTAATTTTAGGTGGTGCGGCGTTGACTCCCAAGTTTGTCTATGAAGATTGCCAAAACACCTACAAAGGTAAAGTTGTTTATGGCAAAGATGCCTTTTCTGACTTGCACTTCATGGATAAATTAATGCCAGCAAAGGCTACTGGTAACTGGGAAGATTTGCAGGGATTTTTGAACGAAATCGAAACGGCTGAAGTTTCGACCAATGGTAACAAAGAACCAAAAGTTACAACTGCTGAAGAAACATCTACTGAACCAAAAGTAGTAGATACGAGACGTTCTGATGCTGTGGCGATAGATATTGAACGCCCGACACCGCCTTTTTGGGGAACGCAGTTATTGCAGCCTAGCGATATTCCCATCGAGGAAATATTCTGGCACTTGGATTTACAAGCTTTGGTTGCTGGACAATGGCAATTCCGTAAACCCAAAGAACAATCTAAGGAAGAATATCAGGCTTTCTTAGCGGAGAAAGTGTACCCAATTTTAGAAACTTGGAAGCAGCGAATTCTTGAAGAGAATCTGTTGCATCCCCAAGTGATTTACGGATATTTCCCTTGTCAGTCTGAGGGAAATTCTCTACATATATATGACTCAGAGAACCAATCACAGCAGGTCACAACTTTCGAGTTTCCCAGACAGAAGTCTTTAAGGCGGCTGTGCATCGCAGATTTCTTTGCACCAAAAGAATCGGGAATTATCGATGTCTTCCCGATGCAAGCCGTAACTGTAGGAGAGATTGCCACAGAGTTCGCCCAAAAGCTGTTTGCTGCCAATCAATACACCGATTACCTGTATTTCCACGGTATGGCGGTGCAGGTTGCAGAGGCTGTAGCTGAATGGACACACGCCAGAATTCGCCGAGAATTAGGTTTTACTGCTGAAGAACCCGACAATATCCGGGACATACTGGCACAACGCTATCGTGGCTCACGGTATAGTTTTGGATATCCAGCTTGCCCGAATATCCAAGACCAGTACAAGCAACTGGAGTTATTGCAGACTGACAGGATTAACTTGTATATGGATGAAAGTGAACAACTTTATCCAGAACAGTCTACCACTGCAATTATTACTTACCACCCAGTAGCAAAATACTTTAGCGCGTAGAATCGCACATCCCTTGTAGCTTGCAAATATCATAGGTTCTCGTAGGGGCGTACAGTTAGCTGTGCGCCCCTAAAATTGTTAATTATGTAATCCTAAATCATAAAATTCACAACTTATCTGAAAAGCCAAGAATCGGAACTAAATATCTGATTATTTTGCACCAACTGATATCATTTCTTCAAAAATGGGTAATATAAGCTTGCTTTGATAACACAATCTTTATAAGTTTATCGGTCAATCAAATACATCTCCGCAAATTTACTGTGAATTTATGATTTTCTTATGCTTCGGTATGATTGAAATAATTATGAGAAAATCAGTATTTTCCCGTTCAAATGAAGAATTGATTCAGTGGTATAACTTTAATAAATTCTCTTTTTTTTGTTCTGATTACTCAACAAAACAAAATGCAGTAATTACATCAATCAAGTTTTCATCATTTGCCTGCAAAATTAATTTTCAGGCAGAATGAACAATTTTGATAAAAGATCCCAAATTTGCTATAAATCACTTGACAGGAAAGCAGCTATGTCTGAAAAAAATAAGATAGTCAAGGCAATTCAAAAAACCTTAAAAATAATTAGTAAAAAGTTTGTATCTGCAATTAACAAGCGAATTGTTTGGCTATTACAGACTATCTTTCTCACAAGAAGAAGACGCAGTTCAACGAATGCTGGTTTTGTGTTACCAACGGTGGCGATGGTAATATTAGTAGTCGTGCTGTTAACAACTGCAATTTTATTTCGGTCGTTTGAGCGTTCTAAAAATGCTAGTAATGTCCGCGTAAATGAAGCGACAATGCAAGCCGCTACCCCTGCTTTAGACAGGGCTAAAGCCAAAATTACTGCATTGTTTGCCGACCCCACCCTACCACGCTCTGTCCCATCAAATCTAACCCTATACAATACCTTAGTTAATAAACTTTCTATCTATACATTTGGTGATGAAACTCCTGTAACCCTGGCTTACGATCTTAATAGTAATGATACAGTTGAAGCAGCTAGTAGTATGGTTTTAGAAAATCAAGAAAGCATACAAACAGCCTGGAAATTTCCTGCCGATACAGATAATAACGGTAAATTTGATAGCTTTATTCTCTATGGTATCTACTTCCGTACTCCCCCTCAAACTGGTATAACCCCAACCAGAAATAGAAGCCCACTAGATGCTAGAACCCCTCCTATGCTACCAGCTAAGGCAGGTGGAGCTTGTGACGTAGCCGGTGATACTAGTGCCAGTTTAGTAGGTAGTTCGGGTTGGTATAAGCTACCAAGTGGTGAATTGAAAAAAAGCTTTTTCGTATATGCAGTAACAGTTCCCATTAGTGATATTGCTCAAGCTAGTTCTCTTGATACAACAAAATATGAAAAGTATCGAGGTAATAAGGGCTTTTCTGCATTAGAAATGCAACAAGATCGTAGTCAAATTTCTATTACTAATAATGCCGTTGTCTACGAAGATGACCTAGATATTACACCAGGGCCTAGATTCCGTCTCAATGGACGCATCTTTACCAACAGTAACTTATTTACTGCTAAAAGTGATAAAGATATAACCCTATTTCAGGTCAGTAGTAGGTATTCTTGTTACTACGAACGAGAAAATGGCAAGATAGTTATTGGCGGTAATATTGCAACTAGTAGCCCAATCAGTACAAGTAATACAGGTGGAACATACGTAGATTTATTTGTAGAAAATGGTGCGCCTACTACAAATAAAACTTTAGCATCTACTAATAAAACTACTTCAAATAACTCAAATGACATTGCCTATAACACTCAGGCTTATGCTCAACGCATAGACTTATTAGTGAAGGCACAACTTAACAATGCTGCGACTACTGATCCTCAAGAAATCAGAACTAATATAACCAACCGGATTCTAAACGATCCAAGTTTAGATTCGACTAAAGTACGCAAGGAAGAATTAGAAAACTGGTTCCGTAAACGTACTAGGCGTGTACCATTTAAAGAAGTTCTTTATGGTAACTCTGCTATTATAAAAACTGGCACTACTGAGTACGACTATATAACAGATGCAACAACCTTTATGAAAGGTTCTGTTAATACGCTACGTCCAATGGATGCCTGGATTTATCCAACAGATACTAATACAACACTAACACTAGATACAGCGCAACTACCTACTAGAGATCCAGACGTTGTAGATAATACTCCTGTAATAGAGACAGAGTTAGGCGATCGCGTCGTAGTAGGCAACAACCTACCTGAACTTATCTGGGACAACACAAAAGGAGACTTTGTAGGAGAGAATGCTCCCCAACCCATCTCCCCTGCGGTGAAGTGGACAGGTAGCACTACCAAAGATCGAACTCGTACCACTCGCGTCAGACAGTTATCAGATTTAGGGGTAACAGGACGTGATGGTTTTTGGGAAATTTCAGCCGCTTCACCCCGATCTAATCCCCTTGATGTCGTCGGTGGACTGAGGGTGATTACAGGTGCAGGAATATACAACCCAACTGGTTCTGGACTAACACTTACTCGTCCAACACCAGCTAACGATCCAAGCACGTCGGGAGTCAACGAAAGTGCTGGCACAGTAGTCTGGCCTGATACTATGCCTATGCTTATACCCGATCCAACCGATCCTCTTAATGCGAGTAAACAAAAACGTGGTGATTTAGTAATGCGTGCCACGGCAGTCTATCACTACAACCGGGATTTCTACAATCCTCAGGCGGCTGACGATTATCAGGCACCTATGGCGTGTGTAAGTAGCTACTACGATCCCACAAACAAGGATACGGCAAGAAATACTGGTACACTGGCGGATGTGAGCGGTGTACCAGTTGGTGCTAAACCTGCTGGAGCCAGATCAAATAATGGGATTGTTTACGAGGCTCCCGCTACTACATCTGCTGGAATAACTAGAGGGCAGACAGTAGATAGCAATGGTTTTTTTGCAGCTGCGACTAACGATGATGATGTTACTAACACTAGCGTAACTTTGCTAAATCGCTTGAAACATCAAGCTAACTTGGTATTTCCCAATGGTCGCCTTGTAAATCCCCTACTGCGGCAAGCACTGCTCAAAGCAACTACCAGCAAACTCACTCTCTCTGAGCAATCAGCAATTGATTCTACCATCTGTGCAATAAGCATTGCTGATGGCACTCTGGCTCAGAGTACTACCTACATTCCTCATGGTGCAATCACAGAAAGGGCATTTCTTGATGCCCGCCAAATTAAAGATATAGATAAAGGCGATCCATCAACATTAACTGGATACTACAATCTGGAAGTCGAACAACGTCAGCCTTTAGAAATTCGTGCCACTACCATAGATTTAAGTAAGCTTCGCACACAAGCAATCGGCGCTGCATCGGATAACGAATATCTATTGCCCAATAGCGGCATTATCTATGCTTCTCGTGATGATGCTCAAAAAGATCGCAGTAACCCAAACAGTGAAAATGTCAGTGCTAGTGACTACAGACTCGATCCAGAACGGCGACCCAACGCCATTATGTTGATTAATGGCAGTAACTTGAGTCGCCAGACTAATTACAGAGCAGAAGAAAAAGGCTTAATTTTAGCAACTGAGCTACCAGTGTATGTTGAAGGCGATTTTAATCTGCACACTAAACAAGAATTCAAAACCCCGGATCTTTTACCTGCTCCCAGCGCTTCTAACTACGATACTAAATTTTACACTCGTGCTGCGGCAAATCGCGATCCTGACTTTGCTTGTCGGCCTAGTGATCCTAGACTACCAAATTGTACAACAGGTGAAACCTGGCGACCAGCATCAGTAATTGCCGATGCTGTCACCTTGCTCTCTGGTAACTTCCGCGAAGGTTTCCGCAATGAGGGTGATTACGATTTGCGAAATAACCAAGGGAGCTATCCTAACGTCGTACTCAACCGACTTAAGGTAGGTTTCTGGAATAACAACTTTGTCACTTCATCTAAATTCCTCATTGACTCTGGTGGTGATGCCTACTATAAAGATACTCCCACTGCTACTGACTTAAGGGACTATAACAGTTCTTACTTGAACAACTTTGTCACACCCATTCAACGCCGAGGAGATTTCCCAGAGTATGTAATGGAAATGTGCTTCAAAATACCAGTTTCAGAGTGTCAACCGGGTGACTGGTATGTGGGTTTAGATAGTGATACTAATACAGGTAATGCTTTAGACCTAAACACAGAAATCCTAAAAAGGTCTAGTGAAGTAGTTGATGTAAGTGATCTTACCAAACTCTTAGCTGGTACGACTGCGCGATCGCCAAGGACTGGTTTTGAAGGATTTGCTCGTAGGGTTGCGTTCAAACGGAAATACACACCAACGGGTGATATTGATTTTGGCAAGCTTGTTAATACTAGTAATATCGCCATAACTTTTACTAGCGCTACTCCCATTCCACTAGGTATTAAATCAGGTGTAGTAAAAGAATTGCCGCTAGTTATCACAGGTGGTGTGGTAGATCCAGTTAGCATACCTGATATAAATTCCAATGCCCTATGGTTTGCAACTACAACAAATCCTACTACTAGTCCACCACCCTCTACCATGAACGAGATCAAATACAACAACACTGATCGTGTATTCTACAGATACCCCAGACTACCAGCTTCTGGTTCAGTTAGGGATTTTCCTGGAGCCACATCATTCGCGGTTGCACCCACCAGAGATGCGTCATACCAGCCGCTATTTGAACCTGTATTGCAATTACAGCTAACAACCGCAACACCATCTACTACTCAAAATTACGCAGCTTTAGCAGGATTATCTAGTGTCGTTAAAAACACTAGATGGTTGTCTCAGGCAAGTGGAACAAATTTTAATCTAGTAGTTGCTGCTGGTGATACTCCGGCTCGTGTGGGTTCCAGTACCTACGAAATCAATGGGGGTTTGCATAACTTTGTGCGCTTCTTAGAAAACTGGGATGGGGTTGATGCCAATATCAACGGTTCATTCATCCAATTTAAACGCAGTATCTATGCTACTGCACCATTCCAGGTTCTTGTCAGACCAGGGCCAACAACTCCTCCTGCAACCACTTCTGACCCTAATGATACTAGCGCTGCTAACCTTTTAAAGAATAACAGTATCTTTTTCAGACTTCTGAATTCTGCAAGACCTGGTTACACATCAGATAGTACTTTCATTACTAATCCTAGTGGTGAAGCGCCTTATTATATGCCTCCTAATCGTAACTGGGGTTTTGATGTGGCGTTACTGGCGCAAAACCCCGACTTGTTTGCCCAGCGCTTTGTAACTCCAGCAGCAGATCCTCCGAATGAATACTTCAGAGAAGTAGGCCGCGATGATCCTTGGGTGAAAACTCTGTTGTGTGGTGTACAAATTCAAACATCGGATGGATTTGATATGGTGGATACTGCGGACACTACTTACTTTGGCAGTGGTTTCAAATTTGCACTACCAGCAACTGAACGTCCTACTAGCTGTCAACTCCAACCATCCTAAAGTGTTTGAATGAGAGTTTTTACATCACTTTTCCGGTGAACAGACCACGTTAACAGACCTAACCCCCTAGCCCCCTTCCCTATTAGGGAAGGGGGAAAATTCAAAGCCTCTCCCCTTGTAGGCTATCCATTACCCGGATCTTTCTCAACATTTGCGAGAGTATTCACTCACGTTTTTTCTAACCCTGATTCGTTCGTTGTTAATTCTCAATAAAAACCTAATTTTAGCGAGAATATTAAGAGCCAATTTGTCAAGTATGTCTCACACCTCAGTGTTGAAGATGCCTACAAAACAAGGGTTTCAAGATTGTAAAGAAAGATGTGACTAATGGATAGCCTTGTAGGGGAGAGGTTTGGAGAGAGGCTACGAGTGTATTACACCCGATCGCAAATTACTTTAAAACCCTTATTAAGAAATTGAGTATGAACCCACGCCAAGTACAAGAATTATCTGCTCAGTCTAACGATTCTGGTTTTACGATCATTGAATCGCTTGTGGCGATCCTCGTAGTTGCCATTTTGCTAGTAGCGATCGCACCTGTCCTAGTAATGTCAACAGCAACTCGTGTGCAAGCTAAACGGGTGGAATTGGCAACAGGAGCGGCTAAAGCCTTTATTGATGCTATTAAGTCTAAAACAATCTCCGAAGACAAAGTATCAAATACTACCTTGCTTAGTGCTGCAACCTCTGCTGCACCTAGAACAGTATCAAGCTCAACTACCAGTGGTGACTATTTAATCAGCAGTGCAGGTGTTCCCGCAGACGCAACTAGTTTGTATTGCTTTCACAATAATGGCAAAATAAATCTACCAAGCGACTGTACAACCTACAAAACAACCAGTCCAGTTCAGTTTTACATTCAGGCTTTTGGCAATGCAGTTCTAACTATCAACACAAGTAGCACTCAAATTGATAGCGGTCAAAGCTATCGTTTGGGAGTTAGAGTATACCGTTCAGATGCCTTCGTCGATTCTGGCAGCTTGAAAAAAGGTAGTGATAGCAATGGAAAAACAGCAGCAACATTCACAGGGGGACTAGGCGATCGCAAAGCACCACTAGTAGAAATGACAACTGAAATTGTCAGGGGTCAAAGCTCGTATAGCGCTTTGTGCGATCGACTTGGTGGCTGTCAACCTCCCCCATAAAATTAACCCGTTAAACATAAATAATTTCATGATTCAGTATTCGGTAACAAAGGAGAACTTGTAGCAAAATGAATATATTGAGGTGGCTGTTAAGTAGTCAGCTAAAACCCTCTCATAAGCAAAATAAAAATAGTGGCTTTACCCTGATTGAATTATTGGTGGCTATGCTCATTGCATTTTTAGTAATTACGCCGTTACTAAGTTTTATGATCAGTATTTTAAACACTGATGGTCAGGAACAAGCTAAAGCGAACTCTGAGCAAGAAATTAAAGCTGCACTAGATTATATTACTCGCGATCTCCAACAAGCAATATATATATATGATGCTACTGGAATTGCTTGTCTAAGCGGTACTGTTGATACTAGTATCGCTAACACTTGCCCAAATGCAAGTACAACTGGGAATCAACTACCTAACGGAACAGATAAAGTTCCTGTGCTTGTTTTTTGGAAACGAGTATTAGTTAATCAAGCAATTACAATTACAGGCACTCAAAAAGATGATACTTTTGTTTACTCATTAGTTGCCTACTATTTAATTAAAGACACTAGTCCTAGTACTACTTGGTCTAACGCTGCCCGCATCGCTAGATGGGAAATTAAAGATGGCGTTCCAAATACTGCTGCTACACCAGGTGATTGCCCTGGATTTGCTGCAACCGACAAATATCTCCCATGTCCAGATAGAGGTTTTAAACCATTTGACTTGTCACAAAAGGGCATAACATTACAAGCAAAAATGAATAGCTGGGCAGGAGGGGGAAGTTACACTCAAGATCCCTTAGTTTTGGTCGATTTTATAGATCAAACAACAATAGCACAGGGAGCGCCAGCAGTAACATGCTCTACTGGCTTTAGTCAAGTTCCAGTAGCAGCAACTATTGCCAGAACAGGATTTTATGCTTGTATAAATTCGGTTGGCACAGATAATAGAAGTGCTGCGGAAGTTTATTTAAGAGGTAATGCACAAGCTCGTCTCATACAAAATGATGAGACTAAAGTACGTTACGCGCAGAGCAAATCTAGTTATTTTCCAAGTGCAAACATTAAGGTTCAAGGAAGCAGCTTCATTTTTACCAAATAGCTTCTATCTTTGATAAATATTTAAGAAAAGCAGGATAGTATGCCGAATATTCTTAGTTTAAAACTATTAGATTCTTTGCAGTTGCACAGCCAAAAAACAAAGCTAAAGCAGCAATATTTAGCAAATAGATCCTTTCCTAATGACTACAATCAACAAGATGCTGGATTTAGTCTTATAGAGTTAACAGTAGTGCTGCTGTTAGTAGGAATTTTAGCAGCGATCGCAGCTCCTGGTTGGGTTGCTTTTGTGAATCGACAACGCTTGAATAAAGCTCAAGATGCTGTTTTCGCTTCCATACAGCAAGCACAGCAAACAGCTAAAAAGAACAAACTTAGCTACAGTGTCAGTTTTACAACTGATAGCACCACCAATTTAGTAAAAGTTGCTGTTTATCCCAGTTCCTCTGCTATTCTCTTAAGTGACAATAGATGGCAAAGCTTGGGCGGAGATTTACAAATTCCAGCAGGCTCAGTGTTGTTGAGTAGTAACATTATTAGTCCAAACACAATTGGTACATTATCCTCTAGAGCATACGATTCGACTAACCAAGCAAACACTATTACCTTTGACTATATGGGTACTCTTACTTTTACCACAACCCCAACATCACCAAACGCACTAGGTTTAAAAATTGTGCTGGCTTCTGCTGGAAGTTCTGTATCATCCTCTAATAGCTTAAAGCGATGCCTCATCGTCAATACTCTCTTAGGCGCAACTCTTAAGAAAAAAGATAGTGACTGCAATTAAATTCACTTGTAGCAGTAAAATATAAAAGATACCTATAAATACGGTATATAAAACGGCAAAAGAGATAGCAAAATTGATAGAGAAGTTACTGTATGACTTATTTTACATATTTGACTGATTATTAACTACCAGGAAGAATTTGTAATATATTCTCGTATGTTCATTACTTGAGCATACTATAAAGAGCATCACATCACACTTAGAAATATAATTTTAGAGCAATGAACAATTGCCTTGACTTTACTGTAGCTATCCCAACTTATAACGGTGAAAGTCGTTTACCTGAACTACTAGAGCGACTAAAAAATCAACTTCACACAGAAAATTTATCTTGGGAAATTATAGTTGTAGATAATAACAGCACTGACAATACAGCTAAAGTTGTTCAAGCCTATCAAGAAAATTGGCAGTGTTCTTACCCTTTAAAATATTGCTTTGAAGCAAAACAAGGTGCAGCTTATGCCCGAAAAAAGGCAGTTACAGAAGCTAAAGGTACATTAATAGGTTTTCTAGATGATGACAACTACCCAGTATCAAATTGGGTATTTGCAGCTTATAATTTTGGTGAAAAGTACCCCAAGGCGGGAGCTTATGGCAGCCAAATTCATCCTGACTGGGAAGTAGAACCACCAGAAAACTTTCAGCGAATTGCCCCATTCTTAGCAATTACAGAGCGGGGTAACTTACCATTATTATACGAACCATCCAAAAAATTACTACCTCCCTCTGCCGGACTTGTTGTCCGTAAACAAGCATGGTTAGAAAGTGTCCCAGATAAGTGTATTTTAACTGGGAGAGTTCAGGGTAATATGCTTACCAGTGAAGACTTAGAAATGTTGTCTTATATCCAAAAATCAGGATGGCAAATTTGGTATAACCCAGAAATGGAAATATCCCATAGAATCCCTAGTTCCCGGTTACAAAAAGACTATTTAATTCCCTTTTTTAGAGGTATTGGACTTAGCCGTTATGTAACTAGAATGGTTAACATAAAACAGGTATATAGACCAATTGCTCTTTTACCTTATATGATAAATGACCTACGTAAAATCGCTTTACATTTACTAAAATATCGAACTAAGCTAAAACAAGATTTGGTAGCTGCTTGCGAAATGGAACTTTTTTTTAGTAGTTTCATTAGCCCCTTTTATCTTTGGAAAAATGGATATTTTAAAAAATAAATTATCAAAGCGTTAAGCATTATGATTATGACCCAATTATCAGTTGAAAGCTTAGATGTTAGCGTAGCTATCCCTGCCTATAACGGAGCAACCCGTTTACCTAAAGTTTTGGATAAGCTATTGACCCAGATAGGAGTAGAAAAACTTAACTGGGAAATTATTATTGTAGATAACAATAGTTCTGATAACACATTTGAAATAATCCAGAACTACCAAAAAATATGTAATGGTAACTGTCATTTAAGATATTTTTTAGAAACTGAACAGGGAGCAGCTTTTGCTCGACTGCGGGCAGTACGTGAAGCAAGAGGTGAACTCATAGCGTTTTTAGATGATGATAACTTACCTGCTCCTGATTGGTTAGCCCAAGCATATACCTTTGGATTAGAGCATCCTCAAGCAGGTGCTTGGGGCGGACAGATTCATGGAGACTTTGAGGTAAAGCCACCAGAAAATTTTGAAAGAATTCAAGCTTTTTTAGCTATCAGAGAACATGGCTCGAATCCGTATTTATTTGATGCAGAGAACTTAAGACTTCCTCCTGGGGCGGCGCTTGTTGTCAGGAAACAAGTATGGTGTGAAAATGTACCACAACGGCCGACTTTAAGCGGAAAATTACCTGGGATTTTGGTGCAGGGTGATGACTATGAACCATTGCTTTATATACATTATGCAGGCTGGCAAATTTGGTATAATCCTACCATGCATACTTATCATCAAATACCGCATTGGCGGCTAGAAAAAGATTACCTACTAACTCTGGCGCGTGGCTGTGGTTTGTGTGTTTTTCAGCTACGCTTGATAAATACTAAAAATTGGCAAAAACCAATAATTTTTGTAAAAACTATTTTAGGAAATTTACGCCGAGTATTACAGCACCTAATTCACTATAGGGGGCAATTGAAAACTAATCTAATTGCTCTTTTTGAGATAGAGTTTTACTTGGCTAGTATGATGAGTCCTATTTACTATTTAAAATGTAATTTAGGCAGAGGATTAAAAAATTAAATTAGCCCACTAATAATGATTAAACCTAGCTCCGAACCACCAAAAATCTCTGTAATTATACCTGCTTATAATAGTGAAAAAACTATTAAACAAACTATCGAATCTGTTCTAAATCAAACTTTTAGCGATTTAGAATTAATTATAATTAATGACGGTTCTCAAGACTCAACTTTAGAAGTTATTACACAATTTTCCGACTCACGAATAAAAGTCTTTTCTTTTCCTAATGCTGGCGGAAATGTTAGCCGTAATAGAGGTTTACACCTTGCGGCTGGAGAATTTGTTAGTTTTTTAGATGCGGATGATATTTGGACACCTGATAAACTTCAGTCTCAATTAAAGGCTCTGCAAGAAAACGTTACTGCCAAAGTTGCTTACAGTTGGACTGACTATATTGATGAAAATGGTGAATTTGTACTTTCAGGCAAGCGCGTTAATGTTAACGAAAATGTCTATGAAAATTTGTTACTAAGTAACTTTCTAGAGAATGGTTCCAATCCCTTAATTTGTAGAAAATCTTTAATTACATTAGGTGGCTTTGACGAATCTTTAAAGGCGGCTCAGGATTGGGATATGTGGCTAAGATTAGCTTCTAAGTTTAATTTTATATGTGTACCATCTGTACAAATATTATATCGTATTAGTAGTAATTCCGTATCTTCCAATCTTATCAGACAGGAAAAATCCTGTTTGCAAGTGCTTGAAAGAGCATATAAAGAAAGACCTTCTCTACAAGAGACTACACTAACAACAATTAAAAATAGTTGGAACATCAGCCTAGCAAATTTATATAAATACTTGACATGTAAAGCCTTGCAGGAGCCATTTACTCGACAGAAGGGTTTAGCCTCAGCTAGATTTTTGTGGAAGTATTTTATTCACGAGCCATCAAAGCTGAAAAACATAAACTTCGCATCTAAATTATTAGTTAAAATTGTCATAATGCTTATAATGCCAACTCTCCTCTACAGTATTACTAAGCAACGCGAAGTAAAAACTCAAGAAACTAAAATATTGCTCAATAGTTAGATATATAGCTGAACAAAGACCACAAAATAGATATACAGGTGCAGTTACCGTTTCTAGTTAATGCAAAAAAATCCCTTTAATAAGCATTCTAGTAGTGGTTTTACTCTACTAGAAACTTTAGTAGTTATTTTATTAATTAGTATATTGGCCACCGTGGGAATATCCAGTTGGCTAGCTTTTGTGGACACTCAACGCCTCAACACTGCCCTAAACCAAGTTTACCTTGCTATGCAGCAAGCTCGAAGCCAAGCCAGTAAAGAAAAGTTGACTTGGCAAGCCAGCTTTCGTGAGCAAAACGGCATTATTCAATGGGCGATTCACCCTGCTACAGTAAACTCATCTGCGGCTAACTGGAATAACCTAGATTCCAACGTGCGTTTAGATTCTGAGACAACCTTGCAACTGTCAAATAACATACGCAAAGTCCAATTTGACTACAGAGGTAATTCTCAAAATTTAGGACGGATTACGCTATCCAGTAAGTCTGGTGGTAAAGTTAAGCGTTGTGTTATTATTTCAACGATTTTAGGCACAATGCGAACTGCAAAGGAGCATACTACAACCAATGACGGTAAGTATTGCTATTAATATATTTCTTGTTGATTCAAACAAGGTATTTTGTGCTGAACTTACCAGTAAGGTCAAAACAGCGCCTGATTATTTTTACTCGCTATCCAGAACCAGGTAAGACAAAAACCCGATTGATACCTGCTTTGGGAACTGTTGGTGCTGCCAATCTTCAACGGGAGATGACTGAACATACAATATTTCAGGTTCAAGAATTGCAAAAAGTCATTGACATAACTGTGGAAGTGCGGTTTTCAGGTGGCGATTTGCAACTAATGCAAGATTGGCTAGGGTCGGATTTAGTATACCAGTCTCAAGGTGAAGGAGATTTAGGTTCGCGGATGGCGCGATCGCTTTTCGATGCTTTTCAATCTGGTGCAGAAAATGTAATTATCATCGGTACAGATTGTCCTGGAGTAAATGCCCAGATTTTAACGGCAGCGTTTGAAAAGTTACACGCTTTTGACCTCGTACTTGGGCCTGCGATCGACGGTGGATATTACTTAATTGGTTTGCGTCAACTCATCCCGGAGTTATTCGTTAACATCGAGTGGGGAACTGCTCAAGTATTTCAGAAAACCGTGGAAATTGCCCAGAAACTTCATTTATCATACGTGAACTTGTTGCCTTTAGCTGATGTTGACCGACCAGAGGATCTGCCCATTTGGGAACAAGCCTTTGCAGAGGAGATAAAAGAGATATAGCTATTTTTATATGGATGCAAAACTACCAGGGGCGCACATTTGTGCGCCCCTACAAAATGCCTATATTACGACCGATTGAAAACTGTAATCAGGGAAAATCGGGTCATTAATGAGCCTTTTATTTAGTTACAGATTATACTTGTAACCTAAAACACTCGGAATTTTCTGAAGACACCATACATAACAAATGTTACTGTGGCCTAGTTGAAAACCAAGAGGCAGAGAGCTTTTATCAGTATTGAATCTACTTTGTATTTCTACACAATAGTCACGGTCATGGGCACAATATTTAAGTAACTTGAAATATGAAAATCACTCATATTCACCGCCAGTTTGAAAAACTATGGTTAACCGTTTTACTTCCGTGAGTACTGCCCTCACAGTTAAGGTAGTTGGAATAATTTGCATTTTGTCCTTTTTTGTTGACTTTTTGATTCTATTGTTACCCTTTCAACCGACTGATCGGGTATGGCAAATCAACTTAGCAACAGCGCTAGTTGATCGGGGGATTGTTCCTCTGGTAGGGCTGGGGCTGCTATTTGCTGCCTATTGGATTGAAAACTCTGATGCAGGAAGCGATCGCCCCCAAGGGATCGATTTAAGATTTCCCGCCGCGATTATCTCAAGTATTTTAGGGTTAATGTTCTTGCTGATTTTTCCCCTGCACCTGAATAACGTCAATCAAGCTAAGACTCAAACACTCAATCGAATCACCCAAGAAGCAGATCAGGCAGAAGCTCAACTGAACACTCGGTTGACGCAATTGCAAGCACAACTGAATACTGAGCAAGGAAAAGCTCAACTAGATCAACTGCGAACCCAAACCAAAGCTCAGTTTAGCGAAATCCTCAAAGACGATCAAAGATATAAGCAAGCGCTTGAAAGCTCTCAAATTCCCGCAAATATCAAAGAGTTACTGAAGAAAGCTAAAACAGATCCCCAAGCACTTGAGAAAGCTATCGAACAACAAACAGATATTCAGACGCTACGAACTCAACAACTGAGCCAAGTTCGTCAGCGCAGAGAAGATGCACAACAACAAGCTAAAGATACTGCTTGGAAGTCTGGACTGCGGATTGGAATTAGCAGTTTGCTGTTATCCATTGGTTACATTATCATCGGCTGGACAGGCTTAAGAGGTATGGGTGCTGCACAAGGTGGTAAACCTAGAGCTACTACCCGTTAGTCTACTATTGGCATGGCAGTAAGACGTATACCAAAAATTATGAACGGTTATACTGCCATGCGCCTAATAGCTAATAACAATAAAAATCGCTATAAAACTTGGGTAATGTTCTCAATTTACATACTGACATATAACGAAGAACTAGATATTGCTGCCTGTATCGAATCAGCGATGCTATCGGATGACATTATTGTTGTGGATTCATGCAGTAGCGATCGCACTGTGGAAATTGCCAGTAGCTATCCCATCCGCGTTGTCCAGCACGCTTTTGAAAGCCACGGCCGCCAACGTACTTGGATGTTAGAATCTATTCCCCCTAAGCACGAATGGGTTTATATTCTCGAAGCTGATGAGCGGATGACACCAGAACTTTTTGCAGAATGCGAAAAAGCCAGTCAAAATCCCGATTACATTGGTTACTACGTGGCTGAACGTGTCATGTTCATGAATCATTGGATTCGTTACAGCACTCAGTATCCCCGTTACCAAATGCGCCTCTTCCGCCACGGTAAAGTCTGGTTTACAGACTACGGCCATACTGAGCGGGAAGTATGTGAGGGTGCAACTAGCTTTTTAAAGGAAACATACCCGCACTACACTTGTAGCAAAGGTTTGAGCCGTTGGATTGATAAGCATAACCGTTATTCTACAGATGAAGCTCAAGAAACGCTGTATCAGCTAGAACAGGGAAAGGTTAACTGGCAAGATTTATTCTTTGGCAAATCGGAAGTTGAAAAACGCCGTGCCTTAAAAGATTTGTCTTTACGTTTACCTGCTAGACCGTTGCTACGCTTTTTATATATGTATTTTATGTTAGGCGGCTGTTTAGATGGACGCGCTGGACTTGCTTGGTGTACATTGCAGGCATTCTACGAATACTTGATTTTGCTTAAAGTCTGGGAAATGAAGTATCTACCAAAACCTAATTTAGAGGTGGCAGCAATTCTGGCACAAGAGAGTCCACAACAGTTACAAGTACAAGGTGCGGATTCGGAAACTACACAGGCTGATATGGTGTAAAAAAGGCTGGAGATTAGAGGATTTTCAGTCAAATCAACAAGCAGCGATCGCAAAATCAGAATATTTAGAAGTGGGGTAGTACAGCTAGCTGTGCTACCCCACCGCGTTCTATCTTTATAGGACTTACGCAAACCTACTCACAGTAGGGACACTTCATGAATTGTTCCCACCGGAAAATCAAGGTTTAAGCTATTTTTTGCGTAAGTCCTGATTTAAACAAAACTACCATAATAAATTAATATTTTTAACAGACCATTTTCATAAAAGGCGCTCTGATCAAAAGCGACTGACCATATAACCTAGCGGTACTTTCACAATCGTAAGCAGCTTTTGACTGAGCGCGATAGATTAGTAATACCTAATGACTTGCAACAATCATTTACAAGTCTTACAAGGAAAAGTAACATCCTCTGAGAATAACTAGCCGCCATCGGATTGGTTGACATCTATATGTACGCTTGTAGCAAAATACCTATTTTCAGCACAAACTACGTGTTTTTACGGTAGCAGCCAACCTGCTACCGTTTGAGATAGTTACTTGCGGTAAAAATTGCTTCAAGTAAAACCTTTGCTATTTAACGAATCTGCTGGTATGGATCCCAATAAAAAAAGTTCCTCTAGCTTAAAACAGGAGAATCGGGGCTTGGTAATCGATCGCCTAAAACAGGACTTAAAAAACGACCTGATTGCTGGTTTGTTGGTAGTAATTCCCCTAGCAACCACTATCTGGCTGACAATTACCATTGCGACTTGGGTAATTAACTTTCTCACCCAAATTCCCAAACAACTCAATCCCTTTGATGGATTAAACCCAATTTTAGTAAATTTGCTGAACTTGTTAGTAGGTTTGGCTGTACCACTACTAAGTATATTGTTGATGGGTTTGATGGCTCGCAATATTGCTGGACGGTGGTTGCTAGATTTTGGTGAGCGGTTTTTACAGGCAATTCCCTTAGCAGGACAGGTATACAAAACTCTCAAACAGCTTTTAGAAACAATATTAAAAGATTCTAATGGCAAGTTTCGCCGGGTTATTTTGGTAGAGTATCCCCGTCGAGGAATTTGGGCGATCGCTTTTGTTACTGGCGCAATCAGCAGTGATATCCAAGCCCAGATGTCTCGCCCCGTCCTAAGTGTTTTTATTCCCACTACCCCAAATCCAACTACTGGATGGTACGCAGTTGTTCCTGAAGACGAGGTGGTTAACCTCTCCATGTCCATTGAAGACGCTTTTAAAATAGTTGTATCAGGTGGCATTGTCGCCCCCAATCCTACTTTGGTTTTCCCCCAAGAATCCACATTAGAAGTGAAACACGACGAAATCAAGCGACAGGTTATTTCCGTTGAAGAAACTTAAAATCATCAATCTGGCAAAGTCACAAGCAAATGCGTAATGTTGTTGTTTGACTGTGCCAAAATTGATAAACTTGTAAGTTTGCCCCACCAGTTAATCAGTTCTCGCACAATCACCCCTGACTTTTATGCAACCTCGTAAACCCCAGCAAATTGCTCGTGAATTGGCGCTTTTAAGCCTTAGCCAATTGCCAGTAAACCCAAAAAAATTAGATGCCTTACCAGACGATCAATTAGTATCCAAATTGGTGCTAGGAGCAGTACGCACCCTGACTTCAGAAGTGCAAGATACCCTGGATAATGCCGCAGGGGAACTGCAACGCAGTAACGATCGCCTTTTAAGTAGCCAAACTCGGGCCTCCGACCTCAATTCTGCCAGAACAATGCTTCAAGAAGCGATCGCTTGCACCCAAACAGCAATTAATCAATTGGGTACAGCAGTTGATTTCCCGGAATTGATTCAGCTAGCTAATCAGGATAAGGGAGTCCGTAATTACGCTAAAGAGCTTGTGATTACCGTCAACGAAAATCGCCACATTATAGATGAACTCATTTCTACTGCCTTAGTAGATTGGCAAGTAACTCGCCTCGCCCAAATTGACCGCGATATCCTGCAAATCGCTGTGGCAGAAATGAAGTTCTTAGGAGTTCCAGACAGCATTGCTATCAACGAAGCTGTAGAGCTAGCCAAACGCTACAGTGGAGACGACGGTCATCGGTTTATTAACGGTGTTTTGCGCCGAGTTACTGAGCAGAAAAAAACAGCATAATAGCGTACCTGAATTCGTAATTCCTATACTGCGATGGAGAAAAGTCTTAGCCGCTTCTGCGGCTTCCTCCAAGCGGAAATTTCTTTATTACTCGACTGGAGGGGAACCTACTGTTGTACCGATTCTCCTCAAACTGGCGGTGAAAGGTGAGGATAACCGGGAAGTTTTTACCCCAAGAAAAAGTGCAAAGTTAAATTAAACTCATAACTTATAACTTATCGAACAGAATTCAGGAGTCAGGAGTCAGAATTCAGTTGGGTATTCTGTATGACTGGCGGATAGCGCCGGCGGCAAGCGAGGAACAAGCGTCGCGTCTGAATAACCGGCGTTTTTGCACCCCTACTAAATCGTATATTTGGTGGTGCAACAATTCAGTGGCGGGCCTGAATCTCCGACTGATAGCGAGTCTTGCCTACGGCACGCCAAGGGCGAACGAGCGTCTTGATTCTGAATTCTGAATTCTGGATTCTGCATTCTTCTTCAAAACTCATATAACTAATATTGCTGCAATGGTTTTTAATTGGTTCCGCCGTCAATATAACGATTCCTCTCAAACTCCCTCTGATAAAAAACAGGGAGAAGCTACTCCTGTTCAAGAACCCCAACCAGAGCCAGCCGAAACCTCAACTGCTGAAACTGCACCAGACACAACGGCAGACTTGTTGGCTTTTGCGAAAGCTGCCTACAAAAATATTCAGCAAAAACAACAGACTGAGGTAGTAGAAACCCCACCTGATTCAGAAAATGCCTCGGCAGAACCTGAAACTGTAGAAACGGCAACTGCGGAAATCACTGAATCAGAAACAACTGAAGAACCTGTTAGTACAACCCTAGAAACAGAACAGCCAGAAGTTATCCAAGTAGTTACTGAGGAAGAAAGTACAGAAGATTCCTCAGTAGTTGCGATCGCTGAAGCAGATATCGAAAGCCCAGAAATAACGGCAAATGAAGTTGAACAAACCCCCACACCGGAGGCAACCCAGCCAACAGCACCAGCGAGTTTATCCTTCTTAGAGCGAGCGGCGGCAGAACGGCAAGCAAAACTGGATCAACTAATAGCCACCGCCATAGAAGTCCCAGAACCAGAGACAGTAACGCCAGTAGCTACAACTTCGGAGATAGGAGAGGAAATTCCTGGACTGGTATTTGATGATGGGTTTGTCTGGTCAGCCAAAGTTTTAGCAGCTCAAGGTAGAAATCCCGAAGACGTTTCTATTGAAGAAATTACCTGGTTGAAAAAGCTCCGGCAAGGGTTAGACAAAACTCGCCGGAGCATTCTCAACCAACTGAAGGCGATCGTTGGTCAAGGGCCGCTTAACCAAGCTGCTGTAACAGAAATTGAGGCATTGCTTTTGCAAGCTGATGTGGGTGTAGAGGCAACAGACTTTATTATCAATGCCCTACAGACAAAACTTCGAGAAGAAGTTACTGCACCGGAAGAAGCGATCGCTTATCTGAAAAAAATTCTCCGGGATATGCTGGATGCACCGAGCAAAACATCCAACAAAGCTAGTTTTACCCCAGAAAAAGAAACCTTGAACATTTGGTTAATCACTGGGGTGAATGGTGCTGGTAAAACTACCACCATCGGCAAAATTGCCCACTTGGGGCAAAAATCTGGTTATAAATGCTTGATTGGGGCAGCAGACACCTTCCGCGCCGCCGCCGTGGAACAGGTGAAGGTTTGGGGTAGTAGAAGTGGTGTAGAAGTAATTGCCAATCCCGGAAAAAATACAGATCCGGCAGCAGTTGTGTTTGATGCGATCGCAGCTGCCCAATCGCGGCAAACAGAATTACTTCTAGTAGACACTGCTGGGCGACTGCAAAATAAGAAAAATTTAATGGACGAACTCGGTAAAATCCGCCGCATTATCGACAAAAAAGCTCCAAATGCCAAAGTGGAATCGTTATTGGTTCTAGATGCCACTTTAGGCCAAAATGGACTACGGCAAGCCGAAGTTTTCTCCCAAGCTGCCCAATTGAGTGGCGTTGTCTTAACTAAACTAGATGGCACTGCTAAAGGCGGTGTTGCCCTAGCTGTTGTGCAACAGCTAGGTTTACCAATTCGTTTTATTGGTGCTGGCGAAGGAATTGAAGACTTACGCCCCTTTTCAAGCTATGAGTTTGTCGAAGCTCTTTTGAGCGGCTAATTGAGCAATTAGGATTTAAAAATTTTTCTTGACAAATTGATAAATTTAGGGATAACTGATCTGGTATTATCACTTGAGCTAACTAGAAACAGTCTAAGTCCTAAAATCAGAAGTTTGTCATAATAAATGGGTTACTTTTGCTAGAATTTCAAGCTAATGTCCTCTTTTAAGCCCATGAAGGGCTTTTGTGTGTAGCAGCAACGTTGCTACACACGAAAACCCATAAACTAACCAAGCTTGATTTAAGCGCTGATAGAGGTTTTCACTCAAAAGACTTCTATTTTCCTAGTTTCCTATACCCAAATAGTCACTCTGAAAGCGTTATAAATTATTCTTTTAATAAAGTATTTTTATGACTTTAGAGATATGCTTTGGGAATTAAGTTATGAAAAAGTAAAACTTTCTGAACTGTGACCAAAACTAGTAATTTTTACGGGTTGGATTTTAACTAAAAATACATGGTTTGAAATGACTAATATTCCATCATAAATACAACAAGCAAATAAAATACTGATAAAAATTGCCTATTACGTCTTTATACTCTTGCTAAACTGACAAGTCTTGCCTAAATATGGTTTAGCAATAGAAAAGCCAAAAAGCTTATAAGTAATCTAAAATCTGCCAATATAAAGTGCAATAGTACCTGTGCCTGTGTCTCAACTGCCCTCTCAACCCACCGACAAAAATAGTAGTGCTACGACGGATGTCACACCAGTCGTAGCACTCAAAGAACTCGTGGCAAGGTTGCACCGGGAACAGAACAAAATTCAAGATTTGCTCAGTTCTTTAGGATTTGCCCTAAGAAGTTTCAATAATTTAAATCAGTTTTTGGAATTGATCCCGTTAATGGCAACAAGAGTGACAGATGCAGACGGTAGCGCCCTGTTTCTCTACAAACCTAATGGTCAAGTCAGGTTAGAACAGTTACATTGGCAAGATAGTGGTCAGCGCAAAAATATCCGCAAAGCGCTAGAAATAGCCAGCAGTCAAATCACGCTTTTGCCAAATACTGCCCCTCTAGCAAATGCGACGGGAATTTTGGATGACCAGATGCATCGCCATTTGGGGCCAGATGTACAAATTTTTGGTACGGCGATTCTGGTAAAGCATACAGAAAGGGGATGGCTCTATGTATTGAGCCGCGATCCAGAATATAGTTGGACAGAAACTAGGCAAAAGTTAGTTAGATTAGTTGCAGACCAAACAGCAGTGGCGATCGAAAACGATGAACTAGCTGTAGAACTAAGAAAAAAAGAACGCCTAGATCAAGAACTAGAAATTGGCGCAGAAATTCAACGGCGACTTCTGCCACGTCAATGTCCTACAATTCCCGGTGCAGTCCTAGCAGCGCGTTGTAAACCTGCCAATCGCGTTGGCGGAGACTATTACGATTTTATTGCTACCAATCAGAATAAGATTCGGCCCAAGATTAAAGGCGATACAGAAACTAGTCGCTGGGGTTTGGTAATTGGAGATGTTATGGGCAAAGGTGTCCCTGCTGGGCTGATTATGACCATGATGCGGGGAATGCTAAGGGGAGAAGTGCTACATGGTAATTCCCCAGCAAGAATTCTGCAAAACTTAAATAGAGTTATGTATGCGGATTTGGAAAATTCTCACCGTTTTGTAACGCTATTTTACTCAGAATATAATCCCCATAGCCGAATTTTGTCTTATAGCAATGCAGCACACAATCCTCCCTTGTGGTGGCACGCAGCCACGAAAACTGTTAGCCGTTTAGATACTCTAGGAATGCTCATCGGTTTGGACGCTAACAGCCAATATGAAGATGCTCAGGTACAGTTAGAGCCTGGGGATACAATTATTTACTATACAGATGGCTTGACCGATGCGGCGGCGGCTGGTGGCGATCGCTTTGATGAAGATAATTTTGTCGCTGGCTTCAATACGGCTTGCAAGTACTGCAACGGCCCAGAGGAGATTGTAGATTATTTATTTGACCAAGTTCAGCAGTTCATCGGTGCTGATAAGCAAAACACTGATGATATGACACTAGTTGTTCTGCAAATTTCATAGTTTGTATCTAAAACTACAATCTAAGAGTGGTTCGGTAACTGAGCATTCACTCACTAAATTTAATTTTTAATTTATTTTTTCTTTTAATTTCCGTTGCGATCGCCCAAATAGTCGGACATCAACCTTTTTTCAGGACTTGTTTATATTTAGCCTTTCGGATCATACATAAAAAATGATCCTTAGAATACATTTCTATTTAAGTAAAAACTATATATTTTGCACATCTAGCACAGTAGGAAACGTCAAGGGAGAGCGCAGGCAAAAAGTAAAATGTACAAGGTAAAAAGTAAAAAGTAAATATACTTCTTCATTTTTGCTTTCTTTCCATCCTTGTCACGCAAGCATTTAGCCTGCCCCCTCTTGGCGTTTTAATTTTTCTTTTCTCCGCCGTAGCAAGTTCACAACAGTTACGACGGAGTTTTGTTTTCTTTGTTTCTCAGGTTAATATTTAGTTCTTCTAATACCAATTCTGTATGAAGATGCGCTAAACCATAAGTATAAGAAAGAAAAACGAACCGCAATCGCGCAGCGTCTCGTCAGAGAAGGACGCAAAGGACACGAAGAAAGAAAGAAAGAAATTAAAAGAGTTTAGTGCAGCCTCATAAAGAAATGGTATAAACTCTCTTGGGATTTAAGCTAATAACCTTGATTTAATAATTTGTCAAAATATTTCTGAAAAGATTTTAGTTAAAAAATTCCCAATTAGAATGGTTATTCTTGCGCCCCAGCTTTTTGCAGACTCCGCACTATATTTTTATACCCATTAAATTCTGCAATCATCAAAGCAGTATAACCACCCCGGTTTTTCAAATTTACATCCGCCCCAGCTTGGAGTAATAACTGCACAATTTCGCTATAACCTCCTGATGCAGCCCACATCAGTGATGTCGCCCTCGCTGAGTCTTGAAAATTCACATCTGCCCCTTTTGCTAGCAGCAAATGTATGATCTCTGTGTGTTTGCGTTCGGTTGCTTTGATCAAAGCAGTTTTGCCATCGTCTCCTGGAGTGTTGGCATCAGCACCATAATCTAGCAGCACTTTTACTGTTTGGGTATGTCCTTGTGATGCAGCCAATGTCAAAGGTACTTCACCAAGATTTTTCCCATTAATATCTGCCCCAGAACACAGCAGTGCCTCGACAATTTTGCTATGTCCCTGCAACGCTGCTACAAGCAGTGGCGTATCACCCAGATGGTTCCTTATTTGGACATCTGCACCCTTATTAAGTAATACTTGCACGACATCAATGTAGCCTTCCACAACGGCAAGATGTAGGGCAGTTTCACCATCTTGGTCTTGAAGATTAATTTCAGCCCCTCGATCTAGTAAAGCTGCTGCGATCGCACTTTGTCCACTTGCTGCTGCTGCCGATAATGCAGTTCCACCATCAGCATTTTTCAGATTCACGTCAGCCCCTGCTGCTAACAGTGCTTCCACAACCTCCAGATGCCCCAAGTCTGCCGCTAATGTTAAAAGTGTCTCACCCTCCTCATCTCTGATATTGACATCAACACCAGTTTGGATTGCTTGTAAAACTTCTATGTTTCCCTGCTTAATGGCGAGTTTCAAGGCAGTGTCATCATCTTTATCGGCGATATTCACCTTCGCACCAGCAGCCAACAAGATTCGCACTACATCGATATGACCTTTGAGGACTGCTGCCATTAAAGCTGTGCTGCCATCTTCATTAGTGGCATTAACATCAGCACCTCTGGATAGTAAAAGCTGCAAAATGTCAAGTTGTTTAGCACTAGCCGCCAACATCAAAGCCGTCAAACTATAGAGTTTTCTAGGCAAGTTGATATTTGCCCCAGCATCTAGGAGCGATCGCACAATTTCGGTGTAGCCTAAATTGGCAGCAAACATTAATGCCGTCGTGCCTTGGCGATCGCACGCATCTACCCTCGCACCAGCAGCCAGTAGCGCACACAGCCCCTTGATATCACCACTTTTCGCAGCTTTTAGCAGCAAAGTATCGTTGTTTTCAGTCATGAATGAGATCCCACACAGGGGTTTTGTTCGTCTACCCTCAAAACTCAGTCTGAGATTGTTTATGCACTTTGGCAAGAGGGTTATGCAATTAAAAATTGAAAATTAAAAATTAAAAATTAAGAAACGCAGTCTTGGCAAGCATTCTATCTATTGATTGGATGCAAATTAAAGGTAAGGGAGGCTTAACTCTTGTCTTCTCTCCTCATCCCTTAGACTCTTTTAATTTGTGCAACTTTAAACACAAAGAATAGAGTTATGCTAATTTTTATGAAGATTTAATAATTAGGTGAGAACACTATGAGTCTGGAACTTTCTGCGTCGGTGAAATATTGGCTGAATTTCTTCCATCCGGTGCTGATGTGGGCGCTATTAGTGCTTTCAATTTATGCTGCCTACTTGGGGCTGCAATTACAGCGTACCAGAAATGCTCAGGGGGAAGAAAAGAAAGAACTGATTAAAGGTAGATATAACGTCAGACACTACCAAATCGGGTCTATACTCTTAGGTTTGATGGTAGCAGGTGCAATTGGAGGGATGGGTGTCACTTACATCAACAATGGCAAGTTATTTGTCGGGCCTCACCTGCTGGCAGGACTAGGTATGACGGGTTTGATTGCATTTTCTGCTGCTTTGTCGCCTTATATGCAGAAAGGGGCAAATTGGGCACGTGCAACTCATATTCTGTTGAACTTTACCCTTTTGGGACTTTTTGCTTGGCAGGCTGTTACTGGCGTGCAAATTGTCCAAAGAATTCTCACTAAAGCTTAGTCATTTGTCCTTTGTCATTTGTCAAGTCTATGAGAAATGACAAAGGATTGTTAAATCAGTGCTTTTGTTTAAAATTAGCAGGAAGGGGTGTTTCCAAAGATTTCTGAAAATCTTGCTGAACTTTGCGGGTTAAGCGACGGGAGACTTGGCGGACGATTTGGTTAAGTAAGCGATCGCCTGTAGATTGAATTATAGATTTGGGTAATCGCTGAATAAACCGGGGAAAGTGCAAATCAACTACTAAATCTAATTCCCATTCAACTCTCGTAACCTCGCCGCTAGTGCAAGCATGATTTTCTATTAGCTGTAGAGATGCGCGATAGTCCACGTCATAACCAGGCGCTTGGTAATCAGGAATGGGTATTGTACGGATGCGGTAAATACCCTCCTCTGGAGGCAACAATTCCAAGCCGATTTTTGGTTCTACTTCATAACCAAAAGCACCAAAACGACCAATCACTAAAGCGTAGCCATTTTCCCCAAGTAATTGCACCTTCATAGGTTCAGCACAACGAGAAAACCATGAGGCGTGAGTATTAAGATACTCAGCAACCTTCCCTGCTGGAGCAGGCATTTCCATAAAATCTTGATAACGACCATAAAATTTTGTGATCGTTGCTACATTTGCTTCTGTTAATGTGTCCTTGGCTTCTTCTTGACCCGACGCTACAGGTAAAACTTCTTCTGTTATTTCCCAAGATTTATATTCGCCGTTTGTTGAAAGCATAAATGCATTACTGTATATTTTGGCGTTCTGTCTATATTAATAATTCCCCACGTTCCTGGGTCATTTCACACTAATATTCAATTTTGACCAAAACCTCATTAATCTGCCATCACCTCCATAGAATTACTAAAATAAAGAACTGAACAAGCACACAATAGTTTCCCAGGATAACATTTCTCATGAAAGCATTTGTAGCAGGGGCAACGGGTGAAACAGGTCGCCGGATTGTGCAAGAGTTGATAGCGCGAAATATTCCCGTCCGGGCTTTGGTGCGGGATATAGACAAAGCTAGAGGTATTCTGTCTCCTGAAGCCGAATTGGTTGTAGGCGATGTGTTACAACCAGAAAGTTTAAATGCTGCGTTGGGAGACAGCACAGTTCTGTTGGTTGCGACTGGTGCAAAACCTAGTTTTGACCCTACTGGCCCTTATAAAGTAGATTTTGAAGGGACTAAAAATTTAGTAGAAGCTGCCAAAGCAAAGGGGATTGAGCATCTTGTTTTAGTTTCTTCTTTGTGTACTTCGCAGTTCTTCCATCCACTGAACTTGTTTTGGCTGATTTTGGTGTGGAAAAAGCAAGCTGAAGAGTATATCCAGAAAAGTGGTCTGACTTATACGATTGTGCGGCCTGGTGGGTTGAAGAATGAAGATAACCTGGACGCGATCGTGATGCAGAGTGCTGATACACTGTTTGACGGTAGCATCCCCAGGCAGAAAGTCGCCCAAGTTGCTGTTGAGGCGCTGTTTGAAGCAGATGCACGTAATAAAATTGTCGAAATTGTAGCCAAACCTGAAGCAGCCTCAAAAAGTTTTAAGGAGCTATTTCAACAGTGCTGAGATTCTAGAGGATTCTATTCTCCAAAATGATCGGCTCCAATCTGATCGCACTTTGTCAAGTAGCTTGCTTCATTTAAATTTAAATTGACCGCCCTTGATTTTACTTTCTAAAGCGATCGCTCCATCCCACACCCAAAACGTAGGGTTAAAGTGCATTCATTGCTCATACGGCGGTTTAACCCTACAGTTTTTACCATAGACAAGCGATCGCTCTTTTGTAACCTTCATCTCCACAAACAGCGATACAAAATGACTTTTATTGTGGGAAGTACTCACTATTAAAAATCTCTTCGGGAGTAAAAGGGCATTGCTCTGGAAAAATCTCAGAGGACAAACCTGTTTTTTGAATTGCTTGCCTTCTGGCTTTAATATAAACTGCACCTAAGCAGTTAAGAGAATAATTATAAAGTGTTTTAGAACGAAAAGAAAATTCTAGTTCATCACGAAAATTAGTTATTTCTATCTGCCAGCCTCGCTGACAATGTTCTTTTTCACTTTCCCAATAACGATAAAGTAGAAGATGAATTAATAATTGTTTTAAATAGCTTTCTACTTTTCGTCTTTGTTCAATTCCCAAAGCTTCAATTTCTTCTGTTATGTGTTGCCAATCAAGATTATCAATATCTTTGTTTTCTAATTGTTTAAGTGTTGTTTCTACCCATAAATAATAATCTTCTTCATAAAGGGTAGGCTCAACAGATTTTAATATTTCTGTTGTCATAGCTAATCGCGGGAAAAATAAACTATGTTAACCATAACATAATCAGTAGGCGTGAGTCTTTTACTTAGTTGCTATTGTTGAGAGTATCACGCTTGCTATACTGATTTATATCCTTTTTTCATAATTACCAAAAAAATGAGGAAATGGGAATAATAACTAACAATCAGATGTGAACTTTGTCAAAATGAGTTCGTCAATAATTTGTGTTAGCAAAGAGAGCAAATTTGAAGGAGTTAGACTCTGAAAAGCTTTGAATTCAAAGGTGTTGAAAAACTTATTGGGCCAATAGCCGCGCTTCTCGGCTTTGTGTATTTGTTGCAATGGTATATTGGAGACTTGCGATCGCCTTCCGATCCCATCTTTGCAGTTAAACAGCCGCCTTTGGTGATGAAACAGGGCGATCCCTATATCCGTGCTTTAATGCGAACTATCTCGGCGAGTGAAGCTAGTGGAAGCCGTCCCTATTCGCTGTTGTATGGTGGACAACAAGTTAATGATCTTAGCCGACATCCTGAGATATGCGTCACAATTGTCACAGGCCCCAATACAGGTAATTGTTCTACGGCTGCTGGGAGATATCAAATTATCAACATTACTTGGCATCGTTTAGCCCCACTTTATCACCCAAAGCCGATGCAGATGATGTTTTGGACTGCTTATAGTTTTGAAGCAGAGTATCAAGATCAAGTCGTTTATCGTTGGTTAACTGATTCTAAAGTTTGGGGAACTGATATTTCTCAACTGCTGCGTCAGGGAAAGTTAAATGATGTTTTGCGGCGACTCTCTCCGACTTGGACAAGTCTAGGGTATGGTATAGAAACTAATTCTGTTAGTAGCTCTTTGCCTAAAATTTATCAGAAAATGTTGCAAGAGGAATTAACCGCAGCGAATCAACCAACTGTCCAGAATTTGACACCATCGCCAACTCCTTCTAGCAAGCCAGTAAAGAAGCCGTGAGGTTATCTTAATTTCTAACTTGCTATAGATAAAAAATATTTGATATTTTCCACAAATGCCAAGGTATTTTCAAAGTGAATATTATGTCCAGCATTTTTAATTATTTTTAACTGTGCAAATTTACATAGTTTAGCCATTTTTTTATTAATAGATATAAACTTTTCATCATATTCACCAGCTAGTAAGAGTATATGAATTTTATTCTCTTGTAGCTTCTCCCATAAAGGAGGTTGGCATCCATTCCCCATGAAGCGCAATGATTTCTCTAATTCCTGCGGATTGTTTTGCAACCGACTTTGTATCATGCGATCGTATTCTGGATGATTTTTTATATCACCAAAAATTGGTTGATTGTACCAATTTGACAAAAAAGCCGCAAAATCAGTTTGAATAATGCTTCTGCTTAATTTTCTAGCTATTTGAGCATCACGCCTAACTCGTTCTAATCGTTCTGCTTCTGTTGCTAAACCAGGGGAAGCTGATTCTAATACGATTTTAATAAAACGTTCCGGGAAATTTAGAGTTAGGTATAAACCTAATCTTCCACCCATAGAATAACCAATTAAGTGGCATTTATCTATTTTTAATTCATCTAATAAATTGATTATTGCTTGAGCGGTGATTTCCATCCCATAGTATTCATCACCTCCGACAACTTCGGTTTTACCATGTCCTGGTAAATCAAGCGTGAGATAAGAAAAATCTTCAGCTAGCAATTTTATGGCTTCATAAAATTCATGAATATTTCCTATAAAACCGTGCAAGAAAATAATTATAGGTTTGTTTTCATTTAAATTTAAACAATAATTAAAATTATACTTTTCTAAAGTCATTCATATATATAAATTCCAAAATTGCCTATTTGATATTTACAAGTGGAGCAAAGCATAATTCTTTATTTTTATAGGATGGAATAAAGTTAATTCATTTCAGAGGTTTTAGCATTATTAGCATAATAAGGAATAATTGCATCATTTTTAGGGAAATTTTTATAAATAAAGTAAAGAATAAAGGGAATAGATATAGCTAGCAGAAAAACTCGTTGACTTAATAACGGTTGTATTGCAGTTTGATACTCTTTTACCGAAACGAATGCACTTCTTTCGATTTCTGATGTGTTGAAATAATGTCTGATTTTTAAAATTGTAGCAATAGTGTTATAGAAAAAATGAAAAAGCATTGATGTTATTAAGGATCGGGTTTTAAAATATAAAATTGAAAATAGAATACCTGTGATAAATAATGGAATAACATCAAATCTAAAATGTAAAATTGCAAATAGCAAAGATGAAGTTAAAATTCCTGATCTTACCCCCCATTTAACTGCCCATTTTTGCAAAATTATTCCCCTAAAAAAGAATTCTTCTATGATAGGGGCTAATAGTATAACTGAAAAGCTCCAGAGGATCATTTCTAAAATATTAGTAAAGTCTTTTTCATTAATATAACTTTCTACATATTTTGGAAAGACAAATGATAAGTTGTATAATATTAAGGTAGTAGAACCCTTCGCAAAAGCAAATTCTAGAGCAAGAAGAACTGCAACCAGTTTTAAATTAACATAATTTTTATAACCAATAATTTTATTAAGCTTAAACCCTGCTCTCTGCAAAGTTTTTAATAATATAAATCCCCAACAAAGGCTATAAGCTATAGTTAATAAATTAAGGACAGTTTGATTTTTTATTATGTCGGAAAAACTCCAATTATTGAATGAATAAAATAGTCCTAATATAGACCACAACAAAAATGGTATGGCAATGAGCCAAGATAAGAATAACTCTGGAATATTAATTTTATCCCAGGGTTCATCTGCCAATATTTCATCTTGAAAATAAGTTATATTTTTCTTTGAAGGAATAAGTAATAAAATTGATAAACCAAGCAAACTTAATAACCCTAGCCATCCCCATTTATATGAATACCCTTTTGTTTCACTATAGAGATAACATCCTTTAATAAAAAATACATACCCTACTAAGAAAAATCCTACGATTAAAACAGCTATCAAGATACTCAAGCTAGAAAAGAAACTATTTAAATATCTCTTAAATAATCCAAAAATAATCAATGGAAAAAATTTTAAAGCAAGTCCCAGCAAAATTTGATTTATAGCTTTTTCTCTGTTCTTATTTTCCATACATTATCCTCAAGTAGTAACTTCGCTCAAATAAAAGTTTGATAACTACGTGTAATTAGCTACTTGGTGGATAGATAACGCCAAAAGCAGCCTACCATAATACACTTTCAAGGGTATAATTTAGAACTGTGCAATTGCTTTGGAACTGCCCAGACCATTAGCTATGAATATAAAACACTTGTATGAATTTTGGCATAAAGAACCCTTTCCCTGAGTTAATACACCAAATATTGCATCTCTACAAAATGTCTTGTCGTGCTAGTTAATTTTTGATTTTTCTGATTTTTAAGGTAAAAATCGATCTAAAGCAGCTTTTAACTGTTTAATTTCAACTTCAATATTACCCTCTTGTGCGGCTCTAGCAATACATTCAGTTAAATGTTCATCCAAAACAATTCGCGCTACCTTATCTAATGCGCCGCGCACTGCGGCAATTTGCAGTAAAACATCAGGACAAGGGCTATTTTGCTGCACCATTGTCTTAATACCACGAACATGGCCTTCTATACGTGATAATCGATTGGCAATTCGCCGTAAAGATTCTTCGCTATGAATGTGAGGATGAGCAGGCTCTTCAGTCCCATGAGTATGATCTGTATGATTGTGGTCTATATCGTGATGCTGGGAATGTTCTGCTTGCTGGGATATTGGCAAGGATTCCTTTCCTAATCGGTTTGATCCATTCATGGGTTATCAAAGAACTTGTAATACTAAGATCCTAGCCTAGAGCGTTACAGGGGGTGGGGAAGAGGACTTGTGCCCAAGTCCCGCCTACTCCTTACTGCCCATTTCCACTAACTCTACTGCTGACGATTGGCTCTTTCTTGGGGAATAATTTCTGTTACTACCCTACCGCTAGAACTGCCACCTTTGACAACAATATTTTCTGTTTGCAGATTACCAACGGCTGTTTCACCTGTAAAATTTAATGGTGGATCAACTTGCCGATAAACTACATTTCCTTGAGCTTCGACTAACTTATTGTCTAAATACCAAGTTAATGTATTAGATTTCAAAGACTGGCGACGCTGACCAATGGCGTTGACGTTACCTTTTAAATAAACCGTTTTTTGTGGTATTTTCATTTCACCTTGATTGGCGGTAACAGTAAGATTTTCAACACGCTGGAACATCCGCACAGGGGAATTTGTAATAACGCTTTCTGCGTTCATGTTCCAAGTCATAGAGTTACTAGCTATTTGCACTGGCGGGTCTAGTAAATCTAATTGAGCATTCTTTTGAATAGTGGCAATTTTTGTTTTTAAGTTAACTTCGGCATAATTTCCCTTACCGCGATCGCTAATTTTATTATCTTTGTAGCGATCAATTTCTAAAGGGCGATCGCCAATCAGTTTTTCTTCTTTAATATTCCAGATTAAATGCTCGGTTCTTACTTGTAATTGGGGATCAACAGAATTTGCTATTACTTTTCCAGAAAATTCCATACGCTGTTCGCGGGTTTTAACTCGTGCTTCTTGCGCTACAGCTTGTAGTTTTTTGTGAGTACCGTTAATTTGGTTGCGGACAATCAACAAATCTTCTTGGGGTCGCCATTCTAATTCATTGCCTTGCAATACAATTCCATTACTAGGGTCTGTGGCAAATATTTTACCTTTAAGAAACAGTTGCTTCCCATCTTGTTCAATATCTGCAATATCTGCCTTGATTTGGTAAACTACTTTACCATCTTGATATAGTTCACCATAAGGACTTTCAGCCTGACCAATTTGTTTATCTTTGGTGTATTTTGCGGTTTTAGCCCTAACTTTCCAAATTGGTCTTCCCACTTCATCTGCCTGTTCTAGGGTGACATCAAAGAAGGTTAAATCGCTATCTTGCCTAGATGATGCAGGATTTTCTTGAGAAGCTGGAGGGGATTTACCCCCACAGCCTACTAAACCAAATATCAAGAAAAAAACCAAAGATAAAAAAAGGAAGGAGGGAGTGGAGGAGTATTTTTGAATTTTTTTCTCCCCCTGTCTCCCTCTTTTATGAAATTGATACGCCATTATTCTTGGATTTCTAGGTGTCCATCACTAGTTCTGGGGTCTTCCAAAAAGCCGATACCAGATAACGGCCGATATGGATAGCTTTGGCGAGGGGTTTTTTGAATGTCTTCTTTGATGGCTTCTAAGTCGATGTAGCGATCGCTTACATTAATTAAGCTGTCGCTGGTCATCGAACGCAAACTTACCACTTCTACCCGCACGCCACGATAGCTAACTGAATTGACTGCATAAGCCAAATCCCCATCACCGCTAACTAAAACTGCGGTATCATAGGAATCAACTAGTGCCATCATGTCTACAGCTATTTCTACATCCAGGTTAGCTTTTTTAGAGCCATCTGGTAGCTGGACTAAATCCTTAGCAATGACTCGATAGCCATTGCGACGCATCCACAGCAAGAACCCCTGTTGCTTCTCGTTTGTCCGATCTACACCAGTGTAGAAAAAAGACCGCAGGAGTCTAGAACCTCCGGTTAATCGACACAATAGCTTCGTGTAATCAATTTCAATCCCTAATTGCAGTGCAGCGTAAAATAGATTTGAGCCATCAATAAATATGGCGACCCTGCCCCGATTCTCCAAAACTTGTTCTGGCGTAAATATTGAATCGGTTTCAAAATTATTCAACATCATTGTGATACCTCGATTTTTATCCCTGTTATTTTTGATACAAATTACGAACTTTTAGATGCTAGTCACAGCGGCTTATGATAATGTTCCGGGGCTAACATAAATTAAGCTCCGATAAATTTTTTGAGAAAATAAGAAATTGAACAAAATCAGAGTTTGATAAGGACTAATCGTTTTTTGGGGGTTCTATTCGCTTAAAAACTGGTTGGAATGTACCCAACTGTTGTTTACTAGATAGTATCCCCCATGTCGCATGGGTGGCAAAAGGAGCGGTAATTGAACTTTGGATGCGATCGTTGAAGTCTATTCCGAAGCCCAGTTGCTGATAAATATCGCTACTGATGTTCGGAATAATTGGAGAAAGCAGATAAGCTGTCAGTCTAACTGATTCTAAAACTGCGTAGAGAACCTTTTCTACCGACTCCTGCTGTCCCTGTTTATATAATGTCCAAGGAGCTTGTTCATCAATAAACTTATTACTGGCTTGTGCCAGTGAAAGGATAGCACCGCAGGCTTGACTGAAAGCTAGCTGTTCATAAGCTTGTTTTACATGCTCCCCTAGACGTAAACCAATTGTTTTCAAAGGATTTTCGTCAGGAATTCCTTCACTACCGATTGATGGAACATTATTGTCAGCGCAGTATTTCTTCACCATGCTCAAGGTGCGATTGAGCAAATTACCTAAATCATTTGCCAAATCTGCATTCAGAACATTAATGAACCTTACTTCATTAAAATCTCCATCTTTGCCGAATTCGATTTCCTTAAGGAAGTAATAACGAACGGCATCACTACCATAGCGCTGAACTAACGCCACAGGATCAAGGGTGTTACCCAGACTTTTGCCCATCTTTTGACCATCTTTAGTCAAAAAGCCATGCCCAAATACTCTTTCTGGTAAGGGTAAGCCAGCCGACAACAACATTGCTGGCCAGTAAACTGCATGAAAGCGCAAAATATCTTTACCAATTAGGTGCAGGTTGATTGGCCACCATTTTCCTAAAGCATTTTCTAAAGTTGGTTCTGCATCTGGTTCGAGTAATGCCGTCACATAACCTAGCAGCGCGTCAAACCAGACATAAAGGGTATGTTTGGCATCAACTGGTACGGGAAAACCCCAATCTAGATTTATCCGTGAAATGGAAAAGTCTTGTAGTCCTTGATTTACAAAGCTGAGGACTTCATTTCGTCGACTTTCTGGTTGAATAAAATCAGGTTTAGATTGATAAAATTCTGTCAGCTTAGTTTGATATTTAGATAAGCGGAAAAAATAGTTTTGCTCGTCTCGCCACTCAACTTCTTTGTTAGTATGAATCGGGCAACGATGTCCTTCTAGCAGATCCCGTTCTTCTTTAAATTCTTCGCAGGATACGCAATACCAGCCTTGTTGTTGTCCTTGGTAGATATCACCAGATTCCCAAACTCGCTCAAAAAATTCTTTGACGATCGCTTCATGACGAGGCGCAGTAGTCCGACTAAAGCGATCGTATTGAATGTCTAGTAACTGCCACAAACTAACGAAACTAGGGACAATTTCATCGCAAAACTCTTGTGGTGCTTTGCCTAAACTTTCTGCCGATCGCTGAATTTTTTGCCCGTGTTCATCTGTACCTGTGATTAGTAATACCCGATGCCCTAGTAATCTATGAAACCGCGCCACTACATCTGCCGCGATCGTCGTATAAGCGCTGCCTATATGGGGGACATCGTTTACATAATATAGTGGTGTTGTCAGTGCAAATGTCAATTCTTTTTTATTCGCTTGATTCATACAAAATAAAAACTAACTTATTAAACTTACTTTTTTGGGCAAAACCACGCAATTATACAATAATATTTCTATTTTTTCCAATAACATCTTCATAGTAGCAAACTTATCAGGTCAAAAATTGTTTTTTAATATGCATCTATATCAACTTATTTTGCCTACAAGAGATAAATTAACTAACCATAATTTTTTTGAATACTTTCTATTAGAAAATATTGTTACCGAGAATACATAATGCTGAATGCAGAAAATTTAGCTGGTTTTATCAATTCAGATATTTCTATCTTAAGACGGTCATGGCAGCAGTAAAGAAATGTAAAAATTAAGTTAAGATAAACCCCCATATTTACTGGAAAATATATTGATTAGGTATGAGTCGAAATAGCCCCCTAGAGATTTCTCGCGCTTTGGTGGCGGCACTCTCAACCCAAATGTTTCGCTATTATGAGGATCGTATTCCCCAAGATGCTAGCGTTTTGGTAGTCAGCAATCACCGCAGCTTCATGGATGCACCGATTTTAATGGCAGCGTTATCGAATCCGATTCGCTTTGCTTGCCACCATTACATGGGACAAGTGCCAGTAATGCGGGAGATTGTCACCGGTCAATTGGGGTGTTTTCCTTTGGAGAAAACTCAAAACCGCCAACAAAACTTTTTTTCGCAGTCGCAGTTGCTATTGCAGTCTAAGCAGATGGTGGGAGTCTTTCCAGAAGGGACTGAACCAATGGTGAAATTCACTCAACCAAACCAAGTAGGTGAGTTTCAACGGGGATTTGCCCATTTAGCATTGCGAGCCGATGTGCAAGATTTAGCAATTTTGCCGATCGCCATCGCATCCTTAGAAGAGGTAAACACCAATGGTTTTCCCTTAAGGTTTTTGAGTATATTTGACCCTTCAGAACCTTTATTTAATCAAGCTGGTTGGCATCCTTTGGTAATTTATCGTCGGGTTGCGGTGTTAATCGGTCGCCCTTATTGGATTACACCCCAACATCAAAAAAAATATCACGGGAAACAAGCTAGAACTGTTGTGGCTGAACTGACAGAACACTGTCATGGTGAAATTAGCAATTTACTGCGTCAAGGTTGCTATTAAACCATTCAATTCGCTCCTTTGGTGCGGTGCAAACGCAACTTGGATTTTGGATTGTCCAAACAATCAGCAGCCCAAAAGTTTTATACCATTGACTAATGACCATTGACTAATGACCAATGACCAATGACTATCTCTGAAGTTGAGTTAAATCCTTGTTTCCTGACTCCTAAACGAGTACAGCCAGAGTATCCGCTATTGGTATATTTGCCAGGAATGGATGGAACAGGTCAATTATTGCGATCGCAAACTGCTGGATTAGAAACTGGCTTTGATGTTCGTTCTTTGGCGCTTCCCCGCAAAGACATGAATACGTGGGATGTCCTAACTAAGAGTGTATTGGACTTGATCCACGCCGAACTAGAAAAAAGCTCTCGGAGGTCAGTTTATCTATGTGGTGAGTCCTTTGGTGGTTGCTTGGCAATGAAAGTAGCCATCCAAGCGCCGCATTTATTTAAGCGAATTATCTTAATTAACCCAGCTTCGTCTTTCCATCTTCGGACTTGGTTGAGTTGGGCATCTCAACTAACTTACTTAGTGCCATCAGGATTGTATGATGTTGGCGCACTGGGGTTATTGCCGTTTCTAGCATCTTTGCCGCGTATTTCTCGGAGCGATCGCCATGAGTTGCTGAAAACGATGCGTTCTGTACCAGCAGAAACCGTTCTTTGGCGGTTGTCTTTACTGCGAGAATTTGAAATTGATCAAGAAAAGTTAAGTCGCTTAACTCAACCAGTTTTGTTGATTGCCGGTGGTAGCGATCGCCTTTTGCCTTCTGTAACTGAAGTGAAGCGGATAGGGGATATCTTACCAAATAACAAGATTGTGGTGCTGCCCGATTGCGGACACGCTTGTTTGCTAGAGCAAGATATTAATCTCTATGAAATTCTTAAGGATAACGACTTTTTAGAAAATAATGCTGATATAAGCACAGGGCTAGAAGTGAGAGGATAAGGTGGAGGCGATCGCATTACCATAAGTGCAAATCGCCCATAGTTCTCCTGTCTGCTAACTCTGCCGATTTGAGATTTTGGATTAACTTATCCACGACTATGAAAACATCGCTACTCATAGATTATCTCTAAGCTAAAGCCATCCGCTATGGTTTTCTTAAATTGTCGTGCGAAAATCGAAGTCAGTCATTGGTACTAATGACAAATGACAAATGACTAAATCTTATGGCGATATCTTAGCGGGTTTAAAATTTCTGGCTTTGTAGAACATTTCCAAGCTGTTGCGATCGCCGACAAAACGCCAGTGCCAAGGCTCATAATTCACACCTTGAATATTATCTTTAGGAAATGACATTTCAAAGCTGAAACGCGCTGCATTTGCTTGTAGCCATTGATAAGCCTTGGTATTTTCAAAGTTAGTTTGGAGATTAGTTGCTGGCACTCTTCCGTCGCCAACATCCACAGCATAACCTGTGTGATGTTCGCTATGACCAGGAGGAGCGCTGAGGGCGGCTCGTTCTGCTGGCCTTTGATTTCGTTGGGCACCGACACCAAAAAATAATGGATCCTGGTCTTTGACTGAGCGAAAGCCAGAAATTGGTACTAAAGTTACACCAGCACTCCGCGCGGCGGCTACCATCTCCTCAAACTTTTGGGCAGCAGCTTTTCGCATTCTAATGCCCCTATTTGCGGAGATGGTTACTAATTCTGACTGAGGCGCTTCTGGGTATGGGAAATGCCCTAACACAGCATCGCTAGAATTATTAGATGGTGCTGGACTTGGAGAAACTGAAGTAGCTGGTAAAGATTGAGAATCGACGGTTTTTTTGGGTGCGGTGATGAACAAAAAACTGCTAATTAAAGCCAGCAGGATAAATCCCGCCACTCCGCTAATCATCAAAATTTGGGGTTGCAACCACATTTTCGGCGCTGCAACAGGGGTATCGCGTACAGCCACTGGAATATCATCACCAAGGTCATTCGATGAGTTTTGCGGTTTTCCAGAAAACCCTGCCTTATTCAAGGGTAAACTCCTGTTTTTGTGGGATAACCATAACAGATTTTGCACTGGACAAAAGTAGATGTAACAGGTAGCATTTTACATTTGTAGTTCTTAGGCGCAATCTTGATAAATCTTTTAGAACTATACGTCAAGCTGGGAGGATTAGTCCTGGTAGGATTTATTTTGGGACGCAAACTACCTGTGACAGTTCCTACACGTTTAGGACAGTTCCTTTTTTGGGTGGGAGTACCCATAAGCATAGTATCGTTTTTGCGTCAATCTAGTTTGTCAGGGCAAATTTGGATTGCACCTGCGATCGCTTACCTAGCCATTTTACTAGGAGCATTTTTAGCTTGGTTAGCTATTAAAGGACAAGCTTATTTTAGAAATACTGTCCCCCAACCACAAACTCAGGCTAGCTTGATATTAGCAGCAATGTTGGGTAATACGGGTTATCTTGGCTTTCCTATCACTCTAGCAATGGTAGGTAAAGAATATTTTTCTTGGGCGTTATTTTACGATTTACTCGGTTCATTCCCAGGAACTTATACCTTGGGTGTATTAATAGCAGCGCGTTTTGGCAGTGGTGCCCAAAATCATTGGCAGATTGCCAAGTCTATCTTAATTAATCCTGCCCTGTGGGGTTTTGGATTTGGTTTACTCTTTCGACAAGTGACGATTCCCGCGATCGCGGAATTCTGGCTAGAGAAGTTTGCTTGGAGTGGTGTAGGTTTATCTCTACTATTAATTGGAATGCGATTAGCCCTGCTCAAATCTTGGCGTAGCTTACCACAAGTAGGGATGAGCTTGGGAATCAAAATGCTACTAGTTCCCTTGATATTGGGCAGCATATTGCCACTGTTTGGATTAACTGAACCCATAGTAAAGATCATCGTGCTACAAATAGCCATGCCTCCAGCTTTCGGTACACTGGTAATTGCTGAGGCATTCAATCTCGATCGCGATTTGGCAGTTACTGCCTTAGCTGCTGGGACTATAGTATTGCTGGCTACTCTTCCAGTCTGGCTGTGGCTATTTTAGAACAATGCCATCATTGGTAAAATATTTAATACACCTACATTTATTTGTTTAGGTGCTTCTGCTCATAGTCTTTACTTGAGGTCAGGAATTACCTGAATCATTCCAGTCTGGAAGGCTTTGTCGTAGGTGATGATAGGCAAACTTTCGATTTCCGCCTGAGCCATGATCATACGATCAAAGGGATCTCGGTGGGCAATCGGTAGGCTTCCGGCTCTGAGTGCATGGACTGTGGCGATCGCAAGTTCGATAAATTTAGCCTGATGCAATATCTGTGAATATTGCTCAACGAGTTGTTTGGCTTCGGGTAGTTTACCGATACGGTATTTGGTAGCAATTTCCCAGGCGGAAGCACTGCTAACAATGATGCGATGATCTGGGTTGCGAATGATATCTCGGCAGTCAGAGTTGAGTTTTGGATCGTCAAAGAGCCACCACAGAAAGATATGGGTGTCGATGAGGTAACTCATTCCCATTGCTGGAGTTCCTCTTCTGGCAGTGGTTCAAAGAAAGGATCGCCGAGTTGTCCTTTCAATAAACCAGGGTTGCGGGGTTGTGTACGTTCTTGACTTAAACCTAGTCGAAAGTAGTGAATTAGATCATAGAGTTCTGCTAGTTTATCTTCGGGGATGTCTTGCAGTTCTTGGACAATCTTCTGGATCAGCATAAGTCAAATTCTTCGGTGGTTGTTAATGAATAAGTTCGGCGCGGGTTTCAGCTTCGTTCATTATGGCTCGTCTTTGGGATCTGGCAATCGGCGAGGCGCTTTTTGCAGTTTAGTTAAATCAATTAACCATTAAATAAATAGTTTAGAAGCATTATGCATCCTGTACTGGATGTTGCCCATAATATGGCAAAGCCTCCGACCAATTAGGAAATTTGCCTTCTTGCCAATCTAGATTAGCTAATTCCAAAATACTTGTCACCGTCGTTGCTAACCCAGATTTAGCTTGAATCAACTGATAATTAGTATTCCAATTAGCTAAAGTTTCCTGCCATGCTTCTGGTGTGAACACTCTATCTGACAAACACACTTTTAGCTTAAAAATATCTGGCTCAAACTGATAAATAGCAGCAAAAATTTGACCTCGTTGTGCTGGCATTTCCACAGCAATAGTTTTTGACTTTTGACTCTTACCTGCTTCTGCCCAAGCTACGGCAGCCAAAGTTGAAATTGCAAATACAGGAATATCTAACTGTTGCCCTAAAGTCCGAGCAGTAACAACGCCAATTCGAGTTCCTGTAAAGCCGCCGGGGCCTTTTGCAACTGCGATAAATGACAAATCTGCCCAAGTTTGTGGTTTGATAAAGTCAATTAAATATTGATGTATTAGGCTGGATAAATCACGCCCCAAATTACAAACTTGAGAGCGAGTATCGCCAGTAAAATTACTAATTGCTAGTCCTAATTCGGGAGTAGTGGTATGCAGTGATAAAGCGTATTTATTTGTTGTGAGGTGTTTTAGTTCTGTGGTCAAAGTTAATTAAAATATCTATTTTTATAGAGTTAAGGTGATTTATTTAAGCATATAGCATAGTGGTTTTAATTGAATAGACCACACTTTCTTCCTTTTGCTTTGGACAGAAGTCTTAGTCCAAACGTTTTACTGTTTCAACCAAATCAGAACGCGATCGCGCTTGCGCCCACCGCAGGCGATCGCAAATATTCGCTTTCCTAACATCTCCTCTCCACACCTGAATTAGCGATCGCTGATGGACAAAATATCTATTTGAAGCATATCTGACGTAAGGGCACAGCAATGCTGTGCCCCTACCGCATGGTCTATTTAGCTGCAAATAACTGTAAGATACACCAATCATTTTCTATCAAGTGGGCACTAATTCACCAGGACGCAATTTCGACCACTTACCTGTTTCCCGTTTAAAGCTGAGACAACCAACAACATCCCATTCCATCTCAATCACATCATCTTTAGTCCGAATGTTGACATTGATAGAAGGTTCATTCGGATCAAAATTTGGTGTTTCGGTCAAGTGAGGCTGTTGGTGCTGCCCTTCCACGGCATGATAGGTAACACAGCTGTCTACATAGTGGCAGTTCACACAAATACACATAATAGAACCAACTCCAGGGGCCTTTATTGTTAATCTAACTTAAGCCCAACCGTTATTCATGAGTTGCTGGGTTGATTTTTATTACAATGCATGAATCAATTCCCTCTACCCTAGCTCCCGAAAATTGGCCTTTTAGTTTAGAATTCTTGCCACAACCTGCTTACATGGTAGGCGGTGCTGTGCGTGATGCGCTCCTTGGCAGAACTCGTGAATATCTGGATCTAGATTTTGTTATACCATCTAAGGCGGTAAAGGTAGCAAGAGCGATCGCTCATCATTACAAAGCTGGTTTTGTCTTACTCGATGCAGAACGACAAATTGCCCGCGTGGTTTTTCCCCATGCTACGGCTGACTTTGCCCAGCAGGAAGGAGATAGTGTAGAAGTTGATTTGCACAGACGAGATTTTACAGTCAATGCGATCGCCTATAATCCTCATACGCAAGAAATTATCGATCCTCTACAAGGTTATGTAGACTTACAACAGGGCATTTTGCGAATGATATCACCCGCAAACTTAGAAGATGACCCTTTACGGTTAATGCGAGGTTATCGCCAAGCTGCCCAACTAGGTTTTACTATTGAACCAGCTACTCGAACCGCAATTTGTTCTTTAGCATCACATCTGAGCAAAGTTGCAGCCGAACGAGTGCGGGTAGAAATTGGCTATCTACTGGCAAATTCTCAGGGTACTCCTTGGATAACCAGTGCTTGGGAAGATGGTTTACTTGCGCCTTTCTTCAAAAATGCTACTCGTGAAAGTTTGATCAAACTAGCAGCAGTTGACAATGCAGCCTCCTTACTTACAGAAAATTGGCAACAATTAGGGGCACAACTGCAAGAATATGTCCGCGATAGTATCAAAACTACTTGGTTAAGTATTGCCAAACTTGCTTGTCTGGTCAACCCCAATCCAGAATTAGCAGAAATAGAGCTACAGGAATTAACTTATAGCCGTGCTGAAATCCGGGGTGTAACCACTGCTCTAAAATTGTCACCGCAACTTCAAGCAATTAATATGCCCTTGCGTGAACAATACTTTTTATTCCGTGACGCAGATATTGTGTTTCCCGCTATGGCAGTGCTAGCTATGGCACTTAATAATTGGGTAGGGGCGATGTCTGATGACAAGCCACTACACACAGCAGTCGCTACAAGTTTGGAAACCAAAGTAACGGGCTGCCAAGTCTTAGCATCTTTGATCAACCGCTACCTGAACCCTGATGATCTGGTCGCTCATCCCCCTCTAATAGTGAGCGGGAAGGAGTTGATTATAGCATTAGATATTCCAGCTTCACCAATTATCGGTCAACTTTTGACAGAAATTGCTGTAGCACAAGCTGAGGGGAAAGTTTCAACGCCAACAGAAGCGATCGCTTATGCACGTCAGTTACAAGAGAAGACGGAAGGTAATTAAATATATCGGCTTAGAGACACGCGATACGAGACTTGAAGAAGAATTCAGAAGTCAGAATTCAGGTTTCAATTTGGTGTTCTTCAATCCAATTATTCATCCGCCAGTCATACAGAATTCATTCTGAATTCTGACTCCTGACTCCTGAATTCTGTTCAATAAATCATTTAGTGAATACTTGCAAGTATAGGTATCATATATGCTACTATTTGCTTGATATGAAGATGTTGTTTTCTTCTCTAAAATTCAGTCCAGATGGATTACATACCAGACTATTCATTTTTTTCCCTAGTTAGTCATTTGAATACATCCTCGTACAATTACTTAAGCACTTATCATAAAAAAAGACCTCTTGGTTTTCCTGACGGGCACAGTCTTTATCCCTAGCCTTTCTTGGATAGGAATAACTGCTGATGAATGGACAGCCTTTAATTTTGGTTGTAGAACAAAGTCTACATGATTTAGAGCTACTTAATTCTCATCTAAAAATATTAAATTTCTCATGCATTTGTACTAAACAAGGAGTGAGGGCTGTGATATTGGCGCAAACTCATCAACCAGATGTAATTCTTCTAGATACAATGCTATCAAATTGGAGTGCTAGCCGAGTCATTGATAACCTCAAACACGATGCAAAAACTGCTACTATCCCAATCATTGCAGTAACACCTCTAACAGTGACTCAAGATGATGAATCTACTATGCTTACAGGATTTGATGATTGCATTACTAAACCCTATGATTTTAATCAATTAGAAATAATAATTAGTCGCCACATCAGTCAGCTAAGTTATTTAAATTTATCTTGGAAATAGATTCGCAATGAGGAATATCAGATAATTGATTGACAATCACAATAATTCCAGTCCGACCTGTTGCTAAATTGGTGTTAGCCATGAGTTGAGAACAGGTTGACCAATAATTTCCTCAATCAAATTTTTTAATTCTGGTTTAATTATTTTTTATAATGATTTTGTGCCAAACAAGCGATCGCGTGTATTTCTCAATCCAGAAATAATATGGCTATATTTATCCAAGTAGTCATAAATAGTAGCAGTATAGAGAGACACATAAGGATGTAACTTGATCATTCTGATGAAGCGAATAAGCGGACAAGTGCAAATATATCAGCGAAACATGCCCTAACCGTTGCGTTTATCATGAAACCTCACAGCTATGGTTTTGTTGAGATCAGGGACAGGCAGCAAAAATACCTCCCAATGCGATCTTCTGGAAACACTCCCAATTTGTTTAAATAAAGCGCGATGTAACTGTGCTTCTGTAATTCTCAAGCACTGATTAAATCCCAAATCAGCATGGTTCTAATTTTTAGAGATGTTTTTTATCAGCTATTAGTCACTAGGGATCTCTCTACTATCTTTAGTCAAGTTTTATTTTTATTATTTTAAATTTCGAGTGTGGTATTAGTCATATTGCTGAATATAATCAACAACACAGAAAATTCACAAATAGCAATTAATCACCGCAAATTTAAAGATGGCTTTAAAAATGATTGAATCGATATATTTTGTGAGAAAGTTAATACAAAGGTATATTCACTGATCTCAACTTTATGGATTCTTTATCTATCAATTCCTTACTTGAAGAGTTGAAAAACCCAGATGCTACAGTCCGCGATAAGGCAACCAGAAAAATTTGGCGGATATGGTTTCAGCAAAAGGGAATCTATGGGCTAGAAATAATTGATCGCAGTCAAAAGTTACTGGATGCAGGTGAAATTGCTGAGGCAGAAACAGCGCTAACAGCATTAATCAAAGAACAGCCAGATTTCGCCGAAGCCTGGAATCGTCGGGCTTTTCTCTATTACAGTATTGGTGATTATCAGAAATCTTTAGCAGATTGTCAGATGGTTGTACAGATCAATCCGATACATTTCGGGGCGCTTCACGGCATGGGCTTGTGTTACGCCGCGCTAGGAGAGTATGGTGAAGCTATCCGAGCTTTTCAAAGCGCTCTAGAAATTCAGCCCTATTCGCTAGTGAATCAAAAGTTGATTTTAGAATGTACATTTAGATTCAGCTACAACGGCAGATAGGAGAAACATCATACTGTTTTATGAATCCGTTATTGCCCTCATCACTAGTAATTCATCGCCTTATTCACCGCAATTTGATTAAATACATTTCTATCGGTATTGGTAGTGGTACTCAATTGTTGATGGGGATGCGGTAGATTTTTTATGGGTTATAGCATTAGTGCCCTGAACGCCATAGTACAACCTATTCCCAAAATCAGAGTTGTAGCAATTTTCTAGAAAGATCCCCAGTCTCTCATCGTCCATCCCAACACAGCAACTACAACCCTTATTGACCTCAGAGATAACCCATTCTCTACTTTTGCTAACATCACCTGTTGACCTGTTCTGAAAGCGAAGTCCGATTTTACTGATGGGGTGCAAATGCAATGATTGCAGGCATCATTTACTAATTACCCAAACTCGATATTTTTGTTTGTTTTCGGTCTTTCATAATCTATTTAATTCCAGCAAAAAGCTTTTGTTAGCTCAATTCCTGGTTTTATGAAAACCCCGACGTTTGCGCCCATTTTCAAGCAGGGGTTTTCGCAACGGCACTACCTCAGCCTCACTGCTCTCGCGTGCTACCCGAATCAGCAATCCAGCAGCTATCAAGCTGGCAATCATAGAATTACCACCATAACTAAACATGGGCAAAGGTAAGCCAGTAGTTGGTAGAGAACCTGTAGCCACACCAATATGGAGCAATGATTGTCCTACCATCAAAATCGTCACGCCGATCGCTACTAATCTATGTACTATATTTTTAGCCTTCAGCGCCACAACTAATCCGAGAGTAGCGAATGTAGCTAAAAGCACCAATAACACCATACTGCCAACAAAGCCAAACTCTTCAGCAAACACCGCAAAAATAAAATCGGTATCTTGAATTGGTAAATAAAACAGCTTTTGTTGAGAAAGCCCATATCCAGCTCCCCAAGTTTTACCAGAACCCACAGCAAGTAGACTTTGCACCAACTGGTAGCCATCTCCTGTAGCATCCTCCCAAGGATTGAGGAATGACATCACCCGCCTACGCTGGTACTCTTTGATACTAATACTGAGTAGTGCCAACATGACTCCACCAATTGCTGTTCCTCCCAGGTACTTGTAAGGTAAGCCAGCCGCTAAAGCAATTAGCCAGATAGTCATACCGCAAAGTGCCGTTGTACTCAAGTTCGGCTGGGCAAGAATTCCTAAAAGTACCAAACCAAAAACGCCCAACCAAGCGAAGCGAACCCGCCAACTGATTCGTTCCCACTGACCAAAAAGCCTCGCACTTTGCAACACCAAAAAGGGTTTAATGAGTTCTGAGGGTTGTATTGGAATTGGCCCGATCGCAATCCAACGTGCTGCATCAAAAGCCTTTTTTCCCAATCCTGGGATTAGTGTGACAAAAATTAACCCCAAAAACAGCAACAAAAACCAATGGGATAATCCCAAAATTTTCTGTAAGGGCAAATTAACAATAATATTGAACCCAATTAAGGAGACTAAGACCCAAAGCAGTTGACGTTTAAAGTAGTACAAACCATCATTCTGACGGGCATCAGCGACAGGATATGATGCTGAAAATAGCATGATCAAGCCGACGAACAGCCAAATCAAGGTTAACCAGCGCAACAACCGCGCTTCTAATGCCCAGTTGGAGACTGAACTATCAAAAATTGGAATCAGGCGGCGTAGATTCACGAGCAGTACAGGTAAAAAAAGTTAGAAATTAGGAGTTAAAAATAAAACTCATAAATCATAACTTATAACTCATAAGTAGGCTTTACAACCATAAATCTTAGAGTTGTTAACTTCAATACACCACTAGTTCAACATTTCTGACAAATTGCCATCTCAACACTGTAAAAACGAAGTAGTATTTTATACTGAAAATTTCAGATTGCTATAGTTAAGGGCGATCGCTCGAAAATTGACCGAAAGTATTTATTTTATTAAATTTAATGATTTTATGCAATTAAGTGCTTGTTTGTTCATAGATAAGGGAATTTCAATCCAGAACTCAGTTCCTTGCCCAGGTTCTGATATGCATCTTAGTGTCCCTCCATGTTTCTCAACTATAATCTGATAGCTAATTGATAAACCTAATCCCGTACCCTTACCGACTGGCTTAGTTGTGAAAAATGGATCGAATAGCCGTTCCTTAACTGCTTGTGTTATTCCTGAACCATTATCAGCAATTCTGATTACACAGTTCGTTTCGATGACTTCTGTAGTAATTGTAATTTTATTAGGATTAGAATGAATTTCTGCGATCGCGCGTTTACTATCATAGTTATCGAGCGCATCAATTGCATTACTGATAATATTCATGAATACTTGATTGAGTTGGCCAGCGTAGCAATCTATTAAAGGTAAATCTCCATAATTTTTCACTACTTTGATCCCAGGATGATCGACACTATCTTTGAAGCGACTTTGTAAAATCAGTAAAGTACTATCTAGTCCTTGGTGAATATCAACTCTTTTCTTCTCCGCCTCATCAAGACGAGAGAAATTCCGCAGAGACAAGACAATTTCTGAGATCCTTTCGGCTCCTACTTCCATCGAATTTAGGATTTTGGGCAAATCATCTAGTAAAAAATCTAACTCAATTTCCTTAATGTATTTTTGAATATCTGACACCGGATTGTCATAAAACTGCTGGTAAAGATACACAAGATTCAGCAAACACTGCGTATAATCCTTTGCATATTTCAAATTCCCGTAAATAAAATTAACCGGATTGTTAATTTCGTGAGCGACTCCTGCGACTAACTGCCCTAAACTGGACATTTTCTCAGCTTGGACTAATTGAGCTTGAGTTTGCTGTAGCTCCCGCAGGGATTTTTCCAATTTTTTAGACTGAGCCTCAGCAATTTCTGCCAAATTCTCTTTGATTTGTAGCGCGCTCCGTAGTTGTGCTCTTTGCTGTTTCAGCTCATTCGTTAACTTTTTAGCATCAGCCAAAGCAGTATTCTGAGATTGTAGTAGAAACAAGAAATCAACAATAGGGTCGTGAATTGCAAAATCTTTGAGTTTTATACCCAGAGGAGCCAGGCTAGTTGTATCTGTAATCCAGGGAGAACCTAAAAAAAATATCACTTCCTCCTCTGGTTGATACATCATCTGACCCTTGAGATGCATTCCATTGCGGAAAAACTCTAATATAAACAAAGCACGAGATTGTTTACTAATCGCATCAAAATCAACCAGAATTTTTGGACGATTGATCTGAAAATGCTGCTCAATCAATTTACCAACTAATGGTTCAGGACAGATGCGCCCGTATACATCACCAGCTTGTACAATTTCCCGATTACAGTTAAAGGCAAAGTGGAAAGGAAAAGCTTTCGCCAGCAACTCTGGCGAAAGTGTAAGGTGAGGAGGAGCCATGCTACTGCACTCAATTTGGTTTATAAATCACTAAAAATTCATCATGTTCAGCACCCTCATCTCGACTTTGGGTTTGGGTAATATGAACTTCTGTATCAAACCTGGTTCCCAATCCCTTGACTAGTCCAAGAATCATTGGCGTTAGCCCTTCTCTATCAGAGCGATAATGTAAGCTCAGAGAATTTTCTTCTATATCAGTACACTCAAATGATGGGGGTTGAAGTTTAGGAAAACTAACTCCTACACGAGCATGAAGATTATCAAGGTTTTCTAAAAACTCAGGGAGTTCATCTCCACTCATATCCATCAATTCGCCATAGCCTTCTTGAGCGGTGTACTGAACCCAAAATTCCCCAAAGGCTTGCATAATCTCTGAGGAAGATAAACCGAGAATAGCACTAGCAGCTTTTACCAGCTTGTGGGTAATGTCATCAGGATAGCCTTCCATACTGAGGAAAACATCTACATCCACCTCTGCTTTCTGCTTGATTGTTTTCCAAGTATCTTCGCCAAAGCGACTGCACACCATGTCTTGAATCGCCTTGTTCACTAATCCGTACATGGAAGCCTCCTCTTGCTGCACCTAATTTTACTTTGTGAATTTGCCCAAGACTCGAAAACTAACTTCTTAAAAGGCTTAATTTAAATGACAAAAATTTCTGTAATCAAATCTTAAAATGTTTTATTACAGCTTTAAAAACCGAAAAAAGTAGGGAAAACTGTTTGTATTCTAATGCTACAAATACTTGTTATTACAACCGTATTTTCACTTATTCCTTTAACCCAGTTAGTTTTGAGGTTTTGTAGTAAGGATTAAAGTCCTTACTACGAACTTCTTTACCCATCAATTTCAGCTTGACAGATTAACTACAGAGATTCATCAAAAGGCAGCCATGAATCAGGATATAAACTATATTTAGAGATTTGACGCTGAATACCGTTAAAAAACTGGAGACGCGCATCCATAGCTTCTATAATAGCCAGTTTGATCTTGATATCTTCTTCATTCATAGTAATCTGAGGTTCAATCACTGCTGCTAGCTTTGCTGCATGACTATCATCCACATCAATATGAACTTCAAAAAAGATCAGCGATTCTTTGGGTAAAGGAGTAGCGCCAACAATTCCTTTGTACAGTTGCGTGTACAGTGAGCTAACAATCCCTTCGGAAGCATAACAGACGGCACCAAGTGCAGCTAAATAGCCGTACTTGTGTGGCATCTGCAAGTAAGTTTCAATAAGGGCGCGAGTTTCAGGTGCAGTGGGTAGTGATGCTAGAGTTTCGTCGTGGATACCAAGTGCGCGGGTAAATTGACGAAATAATTCTGGGTGAGACTGAGTTATATCTCCCTGTCCCATTTCGTCAAATAGATTTTCCAAGATAACTAACTGACTGGTTTCATCTTGGCAGCAAGACAAGATGCTAGCCAAAATACGATTAAATTCTTTGGAGAATTTGTACATCTGGACAGCTAGTACCTGTACGTCTGGTAAAAATAAATTTCCAGCCTGACAGCGCATTAGAAACTCATGATTCCATAGAGGATGATTAATCGTTATTTCACGGAAGGAATTTCTAACTAAAGAAGATGTCTGTGTCATCGTGATATTTGTAGGGCTAGATGCAGAGGTTGGTCAAGTAAAGGGCTAAAAAATGATTCATCTATTGCGATATGTTCTGGAGTCACACGCAATTCCTGTAAGGTTGGCATCGTATTGAAGCCAGCAATTTTAAGAGCATTAAAGTAATCCTCAAGAGTTTTGTGAATCAATTGCACATTTAGCCAGGAGCCATCTCGTTTCCAAATACGACCAGGAAACTGTTGATCACGCTTGCTGAAGTAACCTGTGCCCTCAACTTGAAAATAAAACGGATATGCTGCCTCGCGCATATATGGAAAAGATGGATGAGGAACACTAAATACAAATCGACCACCCGGACGAAGAATGCGTGCAACTTCTGCCATACATTCTTGGGTCTGAGCAATTGTCAAATAATTAAATAGAAACACTGCAACAACTAAGTCAATTTCGCCATCATCAAACTGCTTGAGATTGGTAGCACATCCGACTTGATAGCTAATACCCAGCGAATCTTCTATTTCTTGCAGTTTTGCTGCTGCAATCATGCTTTCGGAAAGGTCTATTCCATTTACCCATGCAGCACCACGTCGGCTTAATTCTCGACTGCAATAACCTTCGCCACAACCTATATCAAGTACTCGCAACCCAGCAACAGGCTGACAAAGCTCTAGTACAAAAGGGCGGGCTGTAAAGTCTGATAGAGAAGTAGGTTCTCCTCTAATCCACTCTGATGCTGTGCGATTATATAAGTTTTTAGTTGAGTTTTTGTGATTCACATTTGACATTTGCTACTAGTTTTTTATACTTTATTTATGCTTGCTGAATTTAGTCCGTTCGGACAAAAATGCCTGGATATATATCATTTAATAATGAATCTATTTTACTGATAAGGTTGATTTTACCGATTTTTCCTTGTTTGTAAATTTCGTGTTTCAGAGCTAGGCTTTTCAAAGAATTAGCTACCCTGGAAATTACCATCTTGTTGGTTTCTTTAAATATAAATAGTTAAACAATATTTAACTTCATGAAGTTACCTTGTTACTTAGTTAGCAAAAGTTTTACATATAAATAGTTTGACTATTTAAGTTTAAACTTCATCTATGCTTTATTAAATAAGTTAAAATTAACCTTTTTAATCAAGGCAGCTAAGACAAATAAAACAGTATATTTTACGAAGTATAAAGAGGATAACCTTGTTAATTTGTAATAGCCAGATTCGTTTTAAAAACGAAATGGCTTTGGATGCATAAGTTATTTAGCTAATTTAGAATAATGTTGGAAGAAATGATGCTAGAAGAACTGTTAGCAGAATCACCAGTGCGCGATCGCTTACAATACGAACGTGCCATCGCATTTTCTGAGCTTGGCGATCGCCTCTTTGATGAGCTTGCTGATAAAATTGCTACAAGGCGACGGTACCGACTACTGTTTGAACACAAATTAAAGCCTGAGCTATTCCAGCAAATCCGAATTGCTGCTGCGGGTTATATTTCAGCGTGTCTGAATAGTCCCATCATTCTTTCAGAAGCTGAAATGCTTGAAAGACTAATGAAGGCAAGAAATACATTGCCCAACTACACTGGTACTGGTCTTTTAATGCCCAAGCGAGAACATACTTTGGCATTTAACCTCTTTCAAAAAAGTGTTGCAGAGGCTTTCTACCAACTAGGAGCAAATGACCTGATTGATGCAGTGGATTTACCAGTCAATCTCCGCATGGTCTACGGCAAAACTGACGCCAAGAAGTTGGGTTTGCCCTTCGCTAGCTCAAAGTGCCATAGCGATGTCTGGGCAGGTGTTGCTGCCGATGCAACTGTAGTAGTTCTGCCACTATTTGGCGACATCGATAATATAACCATCGAAGCGGGTGAAATGCCCCGTGAGATGGAACTACAAGCTATGCAGGTGATGTCAGACTTTGATGAAGGTCGGGATATTCCGATGGTTGTCTCCTACACGGAAGCACAACTACAACACGGCACAATGTACTTTAATGATGCCCGTGGATTGCATCAAACAGTAAGAAGGAAAACTGAAGGCCTGAGAATTTCAGTAGATTTCCGATTCCGTCGAAAATTTAATGAAGCTTACCGGGCGATGGTAGCACCTAGTATTGGTGGTATTGAAGAAGATATGAGTGTGCCCTACGAAGACTGGCTGAAGGTTGGTAAGGAAACGCTAATTGTGTTTGATGAAACTGTTGAACAGACTAAGAATAAACAGAATCCTAATGCTCCAGTTCCACTTTATACTCGAGGTTATCGCCTTTTAAATATGTTCAATTGTTGATTTGCAAAAATTCGAGCGATAAAAAAGAGGTCTTTACTGACCTCTTACCAATTCTCTAAAATAATGTTTTATCTACAGTAATTACGACAAGCCAGCATTAGTACCTTGCTTACCAGTTGCCAGTTCTACCTTGATGATTGTACCGCCTGCTTTTTGAATGCGTTGCTGTTCACGGAACCAGTTCTCATAAGGAACTAATTTAGTAAAGTAAGTATTTTGGAGTTCGCGTTGGGTACGAATTCTGGTTTGGCTAGGAACTAGAGCAGTAATTTTAAAAAAACGGGACATGTTTTGAAAATCTCCTGTAAACTTTGTGAAAACTTTTTTATCTCAAAATCTTGAGTGCAAATCTTTTAATTATTCAAAGGCTGGAAATCAAACATCAATACTAGACCACCAACACTCATCAGTGATAATTTACCAAGATAAGCAATATAACGTTCTAGCACTCACAGTTGATTTCCAGACCTTAATAAAGTCGCACCTAAATTTTTAAGCGCAAACTAGTTCTTAGCTTAAGCCAGAAGAGATATAGTCTAGGTAAACACCCATTTCCTTACCAGCATCAGAACCAACCAAGCTAGCGGTTACTTCCTTGATTGCTTGGATAGCTTGCACGGTAGCACCAACGGGAACTCCTAAAGAGTTGTAGGTTTCCTTCAAGCCATTTAATACACGCTCATCCAAAATGGAAGGATCGCCAGCTAACATAGCGTAGGTGGCATAGCGGAGGTAGTAGTCCAAATCACGGATGCAAGCTGCATAGCGGCGGGTGGTGTACATGTTGCCGCCGGGACGGGTGATGTCAGAGTATAGCAAAGATTTTGCTACAGCTTCTTTAACGATCGCAGCAGCGTTAGCGCTGATGGTGCTAGCAGCACGTACCCGCAGTTCGCCAGTGGCAAAGTAGCCTTTTAGCTTTTGTAAAGCAGAAGAGTCTAGGTATTTACCTTGAACGTCTGCGGAGTTAATGACAGCGGTAATTGCGTCTTGAGCCATGTTATTAATTCCTTATTTCCAACCGTATTGCAATACTTCTGTTTCAGTAGAGAAACAGCGTCACCTTATAGCAGGGCACCAACTAAGTAGTCGAAGTAAGTACCAGCTTCAGCAGCGTCATCACCAGACATCAATGTAGTAGCTACATTCTTCAGTCCACGGATACCTTCAGCAACACCATCGATAGGAGTTCCTAAGGACTTGTACATTTCGCGGACACCGATAACACCAATTTCTTCGATTGGGGTAACATCACCAGCAACGATACCGTAAGTAACGAGGCGGAGGTAATAATCGAGGTCACGCAGACAAGTAGCGGTCAATTCTTGACCGTAAGCGTTACCACCAGGAGACACAACATCAGGACGCTTTTGGAACAGTTGGTCGCCAGCTTGCTTAACCAGACGTTCGCGGTTTTCTGTCAAAACTTGAGCAATCCGCACACGGCGCTCACCAGTAGCAACAAAGGATTTGATCCGATCCAATTCACCAGGGCTGAGGTAGCGAGCTTCTGCGTCAGCATTCACGATAGCTTTCGTGACGATACTCATTAATGGATTCCTCCAATACGAATGAAACCAGGATTTGATTAAACTGGTACGACTTTAATTCGGTTCACTGAGTTTGTTTTCTCGTTCTTTTAGATACAACAGTTTAATAACTGTTACGGCTAATTAATTACGAGTTTTCTTGAGTCAATACAAGAACACAAGCTTTGAAACTCAGTTACCTTCCGCAAAACATTTTCCGGCATTCTGTTGAGCATTTATGACTGCTCTTAATACTTTGTAATATTCCTTTTCAGAATTTCCGGTTTTAGCCGTAATCTGAGAGCAATATTACGAAAGGTTACGAAGGGGGCTGGGGACTAGGGAAGAGTTTTCCCAATACCCAATCCCTAATCCCCATTCCCTATTAGCTATTACCTATTGGTAAACGGTTGTAAGGTACAACATCTTCACCGAAGTAGCGGCTATATTCTGGACTTTCGACTATTGCTTCTACAGCAGCCGACAAACCACTATTAGCTAGCAGATTGTGATACTGGCGAATTTCTTCCTGATCTGCGGGTGTACGCCCCAACAAGTGGCGGAAGAGGAACTCAATCACCTTGGCATGAGGATAAGGTGATAAGAAGCGCTGGCGATAGATTTCGGAACTAGCTAGTTCACGTACAAACTCCTGGACGGAAATTTCACCATTCTGGAGTTTGCCCTCTAAGTCAGTACGGCGGAAACTATCAGGCACTTCACCGCTAAATACATCCAAAACTTGACAGTAAATGGCGTTGATTGCCTGTTGTCTTTCAGCTTGGTTTGTGTTTTCAGTTAGACGGTAAATGCGTGCATGTTTACGCACAGCCACTTCCAGTTGTCCGCTACCATCGTTGTAGGAACGACCCAGTTCAGCAAATGAGGGCTTACCATTTGTTTGCGCTGCTATATCTGCGATCGCTTGGGTCAAAAGCGGCGTATCGTTGCTAACTCCTACACGCTGTTGCACTGGCTTAAAGCTCGGTACAACTACGTCATCGTTTTGCTTGGTAAGCTGGTTGTACAGCTTCTCTGTATTCGGGAAGTTTGCCGCAGGTAGAGTCGGGAAGCGACGGTAAGGCACCGTATCTTCACCAAATACTTGGTTATATTCCACACTATTTACCAAGGCAGCAATAAAGGCACGAATACCTTGAGTAGCCAAAATCTGGTTATACTTGCGGATTTCTGCTTGGTCTAATGGCGCACGTCCCAAGAAGTGTTTGGTTCCCAACTCAATCACTTTGGTGTTGGGGTAAGGTGTGTAGAATTCTTTTAGGTAGAGGTTAGAATAACCCAAACCTTCAATAAATTCCTTCACACTAATTTCGCCGTTACCCAGCTTGCTTTCCCACGCCGTAAATTCATTTTTGGCGATGTATGGTGCAATATCCCGCTCAAAAATCTGACGATATGCAGCACTAATCAACGTTTGTACTGCAACTTTGTCACTGGTATTCGCCACCAGCTTGAAGATTTTGGTTTGTTCGCGTTGCTTGCTGACACCTTGGTTAACGCGGAACTGAACATCTGGTTCTGACCGTTTTTCTGTGACTGTACCTAGTGTCACAAAGCTCGGCGTTACTTCCTTCTGAACTTTCGCCGCAACATCTTCACGAATGCTACCAACGCGCAATTGTCGTCCTGATACACCACCAGGAGTCAGATACCGTTCGTAAGGAATTGTATCTTCACCAAATGCTTCAGTGTATTCTAGGCTGTCAATGATGGCATCAACTACGGCGTAAAAGCCTTGTTTGGCAGCAATGTCAAAGTACTTGTTGAGTTCTTGACGACCATAAGTCGGACGACCCAACAAGCGGCGGTGAATATACTCGATCGCTTTACAAACATAGAGCGATGTCCAGTACAGATTGCGGAATACATCCGACTTAGCCAAAGCACGGATAAACTCCCGTACAGAGATGTCGCCGTTTTCCAGCTTGATTTCCAATACCTTCGGGCGCTGACCTTCATAAAGATCGCGACCGAAAACTTGCAGGTAAGCAGCTTTAATCAGTGCTTGCGTAGAGCTTTCGGAGAATCTGACGCTAGAACCTTTGGCTGCCTTTCTACCAATAGTACCTGGCAGTTGATCTAACTTGAACACCTTTGGCCCAAGAGTACCAGGAGCTTCACCCCGCGCTTTGGGATTACTATTCTGGTTATTAATCCCTGCTCCTTGGTGAATTAGGATGCGCTTAGTATCCTTCCCAAAAGGAGCCGGACTGGTGCTGGGGTTGCGAGTTTCTTTCGGGAAAATCGCCCCAAACTGAATTTCCAAGGGATCATTCCCAGAACCATAGGGATGTTGGTCTGGGAGTGGTTGTTCGTAAGCAGCAAATGTGGTTATAAACTGAGGTATCTTGCGGAAAGGCGCACTGTAGTTAAACAGGTCTTGCTGCGGCCCCCAGTTGCGACATTCTTGTGCTTCTTGACCAAGACCACGGAGGTAAGGTACTGTCTCTTCGCCAAAATAGTCGCTGTATTCAGCAGAATCTACTAAGGCATTTACTAAGGCTGGTAGACCACCGTTAGAAACAATCGAGAAGTATTTTTGTACTTCTTCGCGGCTACTTGGCCCCCGTCCCAAAATGTGACGGAAAGCTAGTTCAATGACTCGGCTGTTAATAAAAGGCTGGTAAAACTGTTTTTGGTAAAGGGGAGATTTAGCTAGACGACGAACAAACTCCTTCATGGAGATGTCGCCATTTTTCACCTTGGATTCTAGGTCAGATATGGACAAGTTATAAGCACGGGTAATATCGCGCTCAAAGATTTGCCGATATGCAGCCTTAATTACCTCATTTTTTTCGCTACTTGATAACCCAGTTTTCATCACAAACTTGGGACGCCGTTCTGCCGCATTAAAGTAAATTTGCGGCAGTTCCAACCCTTGCTGGTCGCTAGAGGGGCGTTGGCGAACTTTAGTTGAAGGTGTGGCTGCTTTGAATTCTGTTAGCAAAACATCCATGTACTGAGACACAATTTCTGTAGCCTCAGCATCTTTGCGGAAAAAGGAAAGCGCTCCGGCTTTGATTTCTTGCAAAGCTACCAGCGTTGCTTCACCAGAGCAGGCATTTTCGATTATTTCCCGCAAACCCCTTGTGTTCACCGCTATGATGTTGGGGTCGCCAGCAACGATCGCATAAGTAGCGTAGCGCAAGAACCAGGATAAATCCCGCAAGCTCTTGGCCATGTTGCTTGGGCCATATCGAGCAATGTTAATTGGTCTGAAACCCGGAGGTGTCGGGCCACTGGGGGATGAGTTAAATATTGATCGTAAATTTTCTAGGAACCCGCCACGACTTTCAACGTAGGTTACAGTTCCCAGTTGCATCCCTTGCTGAACATTAGCACCAGCACTAACAGGTACTACTTCTACTTCTCTGGGCTTTTCTAAAAAAGCCATTGGCGAACCACCGACAAAAATCCGGTTGGCAGCGCGAGATACAATAATCTCGGCATTATCCGTCAGCGTCTGGGAAATTTCTAGACGCTTTGCACCAGATGCAAAATAGCTTGCCAGTTCATTTAATTCACCACTTCCCAAAAAGCGGTCTTGCTGCTCGGCTTGGGTAATTGTCGCTACAGCTAGGGTTTGATATAGTTGCGGACGCGCAACTGAGCTTCCACCACTTGCCTTAACACTCATCGGATTTGTAAAACTCCCATCATAATCATTTATGTGTTAAGTCTGGATCGCTTTGAGGCTTGACACATCGGTGCGTCTGTGCTTTATAAGCTTGAGAGTAGTGCCTGCAAAACTGCCAGTAAATTAACCCGGTTAGCTTTTAGATTAGAACGTTTTGCGTTCTCAAAGCTGGTTTATTAAGAACTGTGTAGAACCTGTAGCTTAGATACATCCAGTCTTAAGAGTACATACTCTTCTTTGGCTGAGACAAAATCTAAGTTTTGTAACTAAGAAATAGGTTAGGCATGGTCTACTGATGCCGAAAACCTCTATTTTGATGTTTGTGGCTGTGTCCACCCTATTGATTATTACAACTTATACAAAATTTTAGTTGAAATCAAATTGCCTATGGCAGTGTCAGTGGACAGTAGTCATTAGTCGATGTTAAGTTGTTTTTGCTACTAGCAGCTAGATATTCATAAATAATGCCGACGGGAAATAATTCTTAAATCCTGTTGAATTAAGCTTTAGCTATCAACATTCTATATAGGGAAAATACTATGAGTAAAAGTTGTAAATTTAACTATTTATTCAATGCTACACTGTCTGCGATCGCACTTATTTTGGCCGTCACTCCTGCAAATGCCCTTCCAGAGCAAAATATCAGCACCGTTGTGAAGTGGGCAAAGACCAGACCTTTACTACCAACTCTGAGATACAACAGCGAAGCCCACGGCTACGACGGTACAAAAGGAAATTTATACTTTTATACTGATGTCACTTCTCAAAATGGGACAGTGACTAAAGAAGGCATAACCGTTAGTGGTGATAAACGCCTCAAGTTCACCACAAAAAATGCCAATGCGGTGAAACTGTTACAAAATATTTATAATCCTAATATTGCCAATGACTTCCAAAAGTCTCGGTATATCAGCAAAGTTGGGCGTGACCAGTATTATCGCGGGCAAAAGTTTGCTTACATTACTGCTGAGGTGCAGGGTGGGTCTGCATTGCAGATAATTCCCTTGAATAAGTTGCAAGAGTTTATAGATAATGCCAAGTATTGCCAAACCAATCAATGCGACATTTAATTAATTCGTAATTCGTAATTTTTGAGTTTAATTTTTCTTCTTTTACGAGACGCTACGTGTAGCTTGCTTCCCCAAAGGGGTACGTCTATACCTGGCGTTTTTTGTCGGGGTCTAAATTTACTGATTTAACAATCTTTAATTACGAATTATGAATAATTTTAATTAACCTTGTAGCCCCAACTCACAGCGCAAATCAAACTCTGATTGGTTGTAAATCATTGGTGCGATCGCAAAAGACAATATGATATAGCAGTTGTCCGTTGCTAACACGTACAAACTAAATGTTAGCAGTAAGTAGGTCAGCAGTTATAATCAATATAAAACTTCAAGGTTAAAGATATTATGAATTTAACTGTAAAAACTTTTCCTAATAATACTGTACCCAAGTTAAATTATGATGTGCTGATTGAAAATAAACCAGATGGTGGAGTTAGTGCGACAGTGCTAGGCTTGCCAGATTTTAAAAGCTCTGGTGTGACTAAAGAAGAAGCGCTAGAGAAACTAATTCAACTTTTACAAGAGCGAAAGCCAGAAATAGTAACTTTGGAAATTGAATCTCCCCAAACCGAACATCCTTGGATGAAATTTGCAGGAATGCACAAAGATAATCCTCTTTTTACTGAAGTTCTGGAATACATAGAAGCTGAACGGAGTCAAATTGATTTGGACAATGAGACAAAGTAAGTATTATGTGGATATTAGATACAGATCATCTGTCGTTCTTTCAAAATAGTCATCCACTAGTTACACAAGGCATAAGACAGCAGAAACCTGAAAATTTAGCCATTACAGTGATTACATTCGAGGAAAAAGTTAAAGGATGGCTGAATGTTATCAATAAATATAACAATCAAGCTCCTAAATATGACAAATTAATATGGGGATACAAGGGATTATGGGATGAAATAGAATATTTCAAAAATATAAAATTACTTGAATTTGATGCTAAAGCTTGTAATGTTTATGCTGAATTAGTTAAACAAAAAATTCGCGTTGGTACTCAAGATTTACGCATTGCGGCAATTACGCTGTCAGTGGATGGGATTTTAGTAACCCGCAACCGGAAGGATTTTGAGAAAGTTCCTAATTTGCGTTTAGAAGATTGGACTATATCTTGATTTGTCTCAAGGCTAAATTAGACTATGTGTGTATTTTTTTAATTACATCCAATATTTCTTGAAGTGTAAAGTAAATATAGTAAAATATTGGAAATCCATTAATTTCTATAGTACCGTATTTGCGATGCAAGCGACCATTTACATCATTATAAGAAAGTGATCTAGGTTGAAGTTCATTACCACGGTAATCTGGAGCAAGATATGCTAGCTTAATCGGAGTACATTTTTCATCAAAACTGATGCTCCATTTAATTTTTAAATTTAATTTACCATCAGAATCACGTTCTAAATCATCGAAAAAGTTTTTATAAAAATAACTTATTTCAATCTTTTGGAAATCTGTTTCTGTAATGATTTGTGAATAACATAATTGAGTTTTATTCACACTAGGATATATCTTTTGGAAAAAACCATCTACTTGCTGAGATATGTAATATTCTATAGCTATTTTTTGCTCTTTATGATCATCTTGATATTTTTTGGCTGACTTTGGATGCAATCGTTTATTTTTGTAAAATTCTAACGGTACATCTTTATAATCAATTATTCTGATAGATGTGCGTTCATTCAAATTATTATCTCCTATTGCATTGTCAGTTTCTAAAATTAAATCAGGGCGGATAAAACGACGTAAAGATGAACTTCTATCGCGTTTTTCAAGCTGATTATATCTATATCTAGAGTGTGAGTAGACAAATGTTCGCTCATTTATAGGACTTACGCAAGAACTCTCTGAAACCCTCTTACCTTCGTGTCCTTTGCGTCCTTTGCGGTTCGTTTTTCCATAATTTTGCGTAAGTCCTGATTTAAATCAAATTCAATACAAAGTAGTTCATCCCATTCAAGCTTTTCTGTAACATTATCCAAATTTCTAGGTATGTTTGAGGTTTTCGAGTAAACCCATTGATTACCATCTCCACCATTGGCTTTGCGGTTTCCAACTCGATTTTTTTCTTCTTCTTCTCTTTTTGAGTTGTCATATCCTTTCAAAGTTATGTCAGTATCTACATAGCAAATTTTTTCGATGTATTTTTTAAAAAAATATGTGTTGCACATATCTTCCCAAATTAGGGAAAAACCATGCACTCCCCAGAATTCACCATCACCTTGCTCAGGATTTATCTCACCGTAGAGGAATGTTTCAATAGCTTCGTAAAGTCCCCAATAGTCAGCATCCTTGTAGTAAGTATTTTTATCTATCTTATCTAGCACTTCTTTTAGAATACTAATAGTCTCTTCAAAGGTATCTTCGCTAAAAATAGATTGGTTACTAGTTAGATAATCTTCTTTAAAACGTTGGGCAAGAAAGTGTATATCTTGAGTACGTGCTTTAATGTTATCTGGTACATCACTATTTAACTGCTCTATAATCTCATCTAGAATATAGCAATACAGATTTACAAGATCAGTGCTTTCATAGCGTACTGTCGAAAGCGGCAGATCCATTGCATCAACATAGATTACATCGTTGTTTGAATTGTCTTTTAGATAAATAGCGCGATCTAGATACTTGTGAATCTGAGAATATTTGATGTCTTCACTACGTTTAACTTTCTTTTGAATTGAATTTATCGCAAGCTCATCGTAGGCTTCCAAAACTCGCTCAATCATTTTAATCTTACTGTAGAGTACACAAATATCTCCTTCCTCTGTTTGCATCTTGACTCCACCAGATGAAAGAGTTGTTTGATCCTGCTGCTGTTGAAAATCAGGTTTATTGATGTTGAATCTTGTGTTATCTAAATTATCATGCTCAAATTTGCGAAAGGTGCGATACATTTTGAAAAATAAATTTCGTACCGCATCGAAGTCACCCTCTGGGAAATTATCAAAGCCATTTGGCAGACAAAACTCAAAATTATCTTCCAATTTAGACTTACGAATACCAATAAAAAAATCGTTGGTATTTTTGACTATATTAAGACTGGAAAAGTCAAACATGGCTCGTTCAACATAGAGGCTAGCTTTTCAAATTTAAATTGTAATAGCAAAATTAATCAGGACGGTTCATTATATTCTTGATAAAATCATTATGTAGTTTAGTAAAATCTCCAAAAGTTACTAGATATCTTTTGTTACGTCCAGAAGATCCACCAGTGGCTTTTTATCACGATTAAACACACTGTCCCACAGAAAAAACATTAGTTTATTCTGTATTTGTTCAGCAGTTACAGGCTGTTTGATAAAATAATACCCGATTTGCTTGTCTTCAATTCCTCGAATCGAGGCATGATGGCTTTTGATAAATTTATTAAGGTTATTAATAAGCTTTTTCCATTCATTTTCATCTAAAACTCCTCCTTCTCCATACGTCGCAGTATCAGGCTTACTCTCATCCCAGTTCACAAATTCCCAATCCCAACGACGTTTGAATGCACTGTCTATGAAATAAATTGAGTTATCAGAAGTATTCATAGTAGCCAGAATAGAAAGATTAGGCGGAATTCTGATAATCTTATTTACTAAATCAAATCTTAAAAATTCAATTTTCTTTTGTAATTACTCTAACGTAGGAACTCCTGCGTAAGGTTGTAATCTGTAGTCATTAATATTTCCTTTTTGATCGTAACCAAAATTTGTTCCTATCAATTCTAATAGCTTTAAAAATTCAATAGCAGTTAGATTAATACCGTAACTTGACCAACCATCTTCATCTCTATCTAAAAGCTGAAAAACAGTACCAAATATAGCTGAGGAGTTACCTCTATTTATTTCATCAATCACAAGAGCAACATTTTTCGGTTGGCTCAGTTGTTTACCTTGTGTATCATAGGCTTCCTTAATGTTCTTATAAGCTTGAGAGAGTGCTTTTAAAAAATGTCCTTCATAATAGTTGTATTCTACTTTTCCTGAGCTTATCGTGATGGGTACTAATTTACCCATAAAATCCCCATAGGTATATTCTGGGTGAAAAACTGTTTTAATAATGTTTTCAGGATAAATAGATTCATTTATACCTAAGTATTTAGGGATAATCTCGGAAACAATCCTGTGGCTTTTGCCAGTTCCCGGACTCCCGAAGAGAATTTTATGAATAGGTTTATTCATTAGTGCTGACATTTGATAAGCAACCAGTTGTTAACACTGGATATAAAATTTATACAAAAAACCACCTTAACTCAACTTCCTGTAAACGGGTGGTAAAACTTCTTGCCTGTGAGCGACAAATATTCGCTAAACTCAGAAATGCTGCGTTATTCCTCATCATGTCCGATTCCCAAACTGTTAGTGCTGCTGTTGCCAAACTCTACAATACCTATCCCTTTCCGCCGGAAGCCCTGTTGGATGAACCACCTCCAGGCTATAACTGGCGCTGGAATTGGCTAGCCGCTCATAACTTCTGCACAGGTCAAAAACCCCAAAAGCAAGATATTCGGATTTTAGATGCAGGTTGCGGTACTGGTGTGGGTACAGAGTACCTAGTTCACCTCAATCCTCAAGCTTCTGTTGTGGGAATTGATCTCAGTACTGGTGCTTTAGCTGTAGCAAAAGAACGTTGTCAGCGTTCAGGGGCTACTCGCGTAGAATTTCATCACCTCAGCTTGTTTGATGTGGAACAGTTACCGGGTGAATTTGATTTAATCAACTGTGTTGGCGTTTTGCATCATACCTCCGATCCAATTCGCGGTATTCAAGCTTTGGCGCAAAAGTTAGCCCCAGGCGGCTTAATGCACATTTTTGTGTATGGAGAGTTGGGACGCTGGGAAATTCAACTCATGCAAAAAGCGATCGCACTTCTGCAAGGTGACAAAAAAGGCGACTACCGCGATGGTGTCCAAGTCGGACGACAAATATTTGCCTCATTACCAGAAAATAACCGAATTGTCAAATACGATAAACAGCGTTGGTCATTAGAAAATCACAAAGATGAAAACTTTGCGGATATGTACGTTCATCCCCAAGAAATTGACTACAACATTGAGACGCTGTTTGAATTAATAGATGCTTCGGGATTAGAGTTTATTGGTTTCTCGAATCCGAGTTTCTGGGATTTGGAGAGACTTTTAGGCAAAGCACCAGAGTTAGTTGAACGGGCAAAAGGATTGAGCGATCGCCAGCTTTATCGCCTGATAGAATTACTAGATCCAGAAGTAACTCATTACGAGTTTTTCCTTGGCCGTCCTCCCTTAGCAAAAACTGACTGGTCAGACGACAAAGCTTTATTAGCAGCGATTCCCGAACTTAATCCTTGTATTGAAGGATTTCCCAGTCAATGCTTTTTTAACTACAATTACCAAATTGTTAATTTATCTGAACCAGAGTTTGAATTTATGCAAAAGTGTGATGCAAATTCAACGGTTGCAGAGATTTTGGCTGATGTGCAACTGGGATTAGATGAAGTAAGACAACTTCTTCAGCAGCAACTGATATTATTAACACCTACTTAATCGCACTCCAATTGCACGCTGGCTTAATAAAAGCAATTTATACTTATCGGGAGGAGCGATCGCCCATCACCACTTTTGGCAAATTAATGTAAATTAGGAAAGTGCCCAAGAAACAGGGTATCGTACATCTTAAAAGTTGGAGTCTTCTGGAATTTAGCAGTGGTGCGATCTTTAATGACTTGCCGCTACTCTACAATTTCTGATTTGCGGTACGTTCATACGCTCCTCAAGCACCAGTTAATTTTATTGACACCAACTTACTTCAAACTTTGGAGGAAAATTATTCACTCAAAAAACTGGAATTGGAAGAAACTTTGAATTTTCAGGCGACATTTATTGATTATTCAGCCATACGCTCTCTCACATCATCAGCCGCTCTCTCGCTTCTGTGAGCGCGATTTTACTGACTGTGTAACGTTGCCAAGAAGTTAATTGTTTTTTCCTAAAGTATTGTTACCGGATCGTGATATGATTCAGCTGACTGAATGTGCAGTCATCATATTTAACTGTACTGGTTTCAAGTACCGTGAGCTTGTCAGACGAATCAATTGCGCCCACTCCGACAACGCAACAAGATGCTAAAACTGGTTCTGAAGATACAGAATCAGGTAACTCTATGCAAGAGTTCCATCAACTCTTCCAGCGATTGTTGTTAATCACGCTTGTCTTGACGGGGGTTATTTTTATCTCTGTGTGGATTTTTTATTCCTTAAACATTGCCCTAAATTATTTAATTGGGGCGTGTACAGGTGTGGTTTACTTAAAAATGTTGGCTAGAGACGTTGAGCAGCTTGGTAGTGAAAAAACCAGTCTGAGCAAAACTCGTTTTGCTCTGTTTATTGGAGTGATGATCGTGGCAACTCAATGGCGTGAGCTACAGATTCTGCCCATTTTTTTGGGATTTCTAACTTACAAAGCCACGCTCTTCGTCTATATGGTGCAAATTGCGTTCATTCCTGATTCTTAAAAAGTCAGGCTCACAAAGATAGTAATCCCATCCTCGCTCGTTGGGGAAAATGCTTGAAGAATGCAAATGCTTAGTGTCTTAAACGCCTTTAATTCTTTTCCCCTCGCCGCATTAGAAGTAGGTCATCATTTCTACTGGCAGTTGGGCAATCTTAAAATTCATGGGCAAGTTTTTCTCACCTCATGGTTTGTGATTAGTATTCTAGTAGTGGCTTCAATAGCTGCTACTCGAAACGCACAAAGAATTCCCAAGGGCATCCAGAATTTGATGGAATATGCCTTAGAATTTATTCGTGATTTGGCAAAAAACCAACTTGGTGAGAAAGAGTACCGCCCTTGGGTGCCATTTATTGGCACATTGTTCTTGTTTATTTTCGTATCGAACTGGTCAGGCGCACTAATTCCCTGGAAGCTCATCAAGCTACCTTCGGGCGAATTGGCAGCTCCCACCAATGACATCAATACGACTGTTGCATTGGCATTGCTAACTTCCTTAGCGTACTTTTATGCAGGTTTTAGCAAGCGGGGTTTAGGCTACTTTAAGAAATATATAGAGCCAACACCCGTTTTGTTGCCGATCGCAATTCTTGAAGATTTCACCAAGCCCCTCTCCCTAAGCTTCCGGCTATTTGGTAATATTTTGGCGGATGAATTGGTAGTCGCGGTTTTGGTGCTGCTAGTTCCTCTATTTGTACCTCTGCCTGTAATGGCGTTGGGTTTATTTACCAGTGCCATTCAAGCTCTGGTTTTCGCCACCCTCGCCGGAGCATACATTCATGAGGCAATGGAGGGGCATGGTGGAGATGAGCATGAGGAGCATTAAACTTCTCAGTTGATAGCACAGTTTCAAGAGCATATTCGCTCAAAACATCGCAAAGCGCGATCAAAGAACTCATGTGCAGCGTGAAAACCACGTTTCTAATCGTTAACGTACTTTTGTTAGTTTTGTAATCAAAGCAAGGAAAATCAACATGGATCCATTAGTTCAGGCTGCTTCAGTTCTCGCTGCTGCTTTAGCGATTGGTTTAGCTGCAATTGGCCCTGGTATTGGTCAAGGTAACGCTGCTGGACAAGCAGTAGAAGGTATTGCTCGTCAACCTGAAGCAGAAGGAAAAATTCGCGGTACTCTGCTATTAACCTTGGCATTCATGGAATCCTTGACTATCTATGGTCTGGTAATTGCCTTGGTATTGCTGTTTGCTAACCCCTTCGGTTAATACCTGAAAATTTTTGCGAGTGTGGAGACGTGAATCATCACGCCTCTACAATCAAAACCTTTTGGGTATTCTCAATAGTTATAATGTTCAGTTGACCCTTGTTGGCTATGGGTCTCTAAAATATGAAAGGTTGGATGATGTTGCTAGCCATGAAAACTGCTACTCCAGCCAAAGAGGAGACAAATGTTTGATTTCGATGCTACCTTGCCCTTCATGGCATTGCAATTCCTGCTATTAGCAGCTTTGTTGAATGCAATTTTCTATAAGCCACTGACCAAGGTACTAGACGATCGCGATAGTTACATCCGAACGAATACCCTTGAGGCGAAAGAAAGCTTGGCTAAAGCCGAGCGCTTGGCTACTGAATATGAGCAGCAACTAGCAGACGCTCGCAGACAATCGCAAGCTACTGTAGAAGCCGCTCAACTTGAAGCTAAGAAAATTACTGCCGAAAAAATTGCTGAAGCCCAAAAGGAAGCTCAGTCTCAACGAGAACAAGCTTCTGTTGAAATAGAACAACAAAAGCAAGAAGCTTTTCGTACCTTAGAGCAACAAGTTGATGCTCTAAGTAGGCAGATTCTAGAAAAACTATTGGGGCCAACTCCAGTTAGATAAGCTAACGAGATTGGTTCTGTGTAAAGCATACGCGCAACTGGCCCCTAGTCCAGAGCGCAAAATTTAAGTGTCAAAAAAGGCACTTTTTCCCTTCTTGGGAAAGATACTTAATTTCCTGACAGGGAAAAGATACTTAAATTTCCTTCCCTTGGGAAAAATACAACGTATTAGCAAGCGAGCAGCGCACTTGTAAATGGGTATCATGGGGACATTCTTATTACTTGCCGCAGAAGCGAACGCTGTTCACTCTGAATTGGCAGAAGGCGCAGGAGAAGGTGGTTTCGGTCTAAACCTAGACATTTTTGAAACCAATCTGATCAATCTAGCGATTCTGGTTGGCATACTATTCTACTTCGGACGTAAAGTTTTAAGCAATATCCTGAACGAGCGACAATCCAATATTGCCACCGCAATTCAGGAAGCAGAAGGGCGCTTAAAAGAGGCAAAGACAGCCCTTTCCCAAGCGCAAGAGCAGTTGAAGCAGTCTCAAGCAGAAGCAGAACGTATCCGCCAATCGTCCGTAGAAAATGCTCAAAAAGCGAAAGAAGCCTTGTTAGCGAAAGCAGCGCAAGACGTAGAACGCTTGAAACAAACAGCAGCAGCAGATTTAAATTCCGAAACCGACCGAGCGATCGCTCAACTACGGCAACGAGTTGCTACACTAGCATTGCAAAAAGTCGAATCGCAACTCAAAGGCGGGATTGCCGACGATGCTCAACAAAGTTTAATTGATCGTAGCATCGCACAACTGGGAGGCAATGTATGACAAGTCAGGTAGCGGCAGCCGAAGTAGCCCAACCTTACGCACAGGCACTTTTGTCAATAGCGCAATCGAAAAATTTGACAGAAGAGTTCGGGGAAGATGCGCGTACTTTCCTGGGACTGCTTAGAGCAGACAAACAGCTACACAACTTCTTCAGCAACCCGTTTATTCAGGCTGAGAACAAAAAAGCTCTCATCAAACAAATACTTGGTGAAGGCTCTAACCCCTACTTACGCAACTTTTTGTTGATATTAGTAGACAAACGCCGCATTGCATTCTTGGAATCTATTTTTCAACAATATCTGGCGCTGTTGCGGCAGCTGAATCAAACCGTATTAGCGGAAGTAATTTCAGCCGTTCCCCTCACAGAAGCTCAACAGCAGGCAATAACAGAAAAAGTGATTGCCATCAGTAATGCTCGCCAGGTAGAACTAGAAACCAAGGTAGACAGTGAGTTAATTGGTGGTGTGATCATTAAAGTAGGTTCGCAGGTAATTGATGCCAGTATCCGGGGTCAACTGCGTCGCCTTTCATTGCGCTTAACTAATAGCTAGAAGGTTAGGAGTTAGAGAGACGCGATTATACTCTTACGAGAAGCCGCTCTACGAGCGTCTACGCGTCTGTACAGGAGTTAGAAGTTAGGAGTTAGGTAAATAGTAATTTATTTTGACTTTTAACTTGTAATTTTTGCATTTTTAACTCATCACTCCTAACTCTTAACTCCTAACTGAATTAATTTTTCCGTCTCGAAAGCAAACAAGATAGACACATGAGCATATCAATTAGACCTGACGAAATTAGCAGCATTATCCAACAACAAATCGAGCAATACGATCAAGAGGTCAAAGTTGCTAACGTTGGTACTGTCCTACAAGTAGGTGACGGTATTGCCCGGATCTATGGTCTGGAAAAGGCTATGGCTGGGGAACTCTTAGAATTTGAAGATGGCACAGTTGGCATCGCCCAGAACTTAGAAGAAGACAACGTGGGCGCGGTGTTGATGGGTGAAGGGCTGGAAATTCAAGAAGGTAGCTCTGTAACCGCTACTGGTAGAATTGCTCAAGTACCCGTAGGAGAAGCCTTAATTGGACGAGTTGTAAACGCTTTGGGTCTTCCCATCGATGGTAAAGGAGATATCAAGTCTTCAGAAAGCCGTTTGATTGAATCTCCAGCGCCAGGTATCATTGCCCGTCGGTCTGTACACGAACCCATGCAAACGGGTATTACAGCTATTGACTCAATGATTCCTATCGGTCGTGGTCAACGGGAATTGATTATTGGCGATCGCCAAACCGGTAAAACTGCGATCGCGATCGACACCATCATCAACCAAAAAGAAGAAGATGTAGTTTGTGTCTACGTTGCGATCGGTCAAAAGGCTTCCACCGTAGCTAACGTGGTGCAGACATTGCAAGAAAAAGGCGCGATGGATTACACCGTCGTTGTCTTTGCTAGTGCCAGTGAACCAGCAACACTACAATACCTAGCTCCTTACACAGGCGCAACTATTGCTGAGTACTTTATGTACAAAGGCAAAGCTACCCTAGTAATTTACGACGATCTCTCCAAGCAAGCCCAAGCTTATCGCCAAATGTCCCTGCTGCTACGTCGCCCACCCGGACGCGAAGCTTATCCTGGAGATGTATTCTACATTCACTCTCGTTTGTTAGAAAGAGCCGCCAAGCTAAGTGATGAATTAGGTAAAGGCAGCATGACCGCCCTGCCAATCATCGAAACCCAAGCTGGTGACGTTTCAGCATACATCCCCACAAACGTAATTTCCATTACCGATGGTCAGATATTCCTGTCTTCTGACTTGTTCAACGCTGGTATCCGTCCAGCTGTGAACCCCGGTATTTCTGTATCCCGCGTGGGTTCTGCGGCGCAAACCAAGGCAATGAAAAAAGTTGCCGGTAAAATTAAATTGGAACTAGCCCAATTTGACGACTTGCAAGCCTTCGCTCAATTTGCTTCTGACTTAGATAAAGCCACTCAAGACCAGTTGGCACGGGGTCAACGGTTACGCGAACTTCTCAAGCAGCCACAAAATTCGCCACTCTCAGTATATGAGCAAGTAGCAATTCTCTACGCTGGTATCAATGGTTACTTAGATGATGTACCTGTTGATAAAGTCACAACCTTTACCCAAGGTCTGCGGGAGTACTTAAAGACTGGTAAAACCCAGTATGCTGAAGGAGTAAAAGCCTCTAAAGCACTAGGTGAAGCAGAAGAAGCTGCCTTAAAAGAAGCACTCGCCGAATACAAGAAGACCTTCAAAGCAGCAGCGTAATTAAAGTGAGGAGTGAAGAGTTAAGAGTTAAAAGTTAATGAAATACTCCTAGCTCTTAACTCCTAACTCCTAGCTCCTAACTCCTAACTCAAGAATATGGCCAATCTAAAAGCAATACGCGATCGCATTCAGTCGGTCAAAAACACCAAAAAAATCACAGAAGCCATGCGTCTCGTAGCTGCGGCTAGAGTGCGCCGGGCGCAAGAACAAGTGCTAGCGACTCGCCCCTTTGCCGATCGCTTGGCACAAGTATTGTATGGTTTACAAAGCCGTTTGCGCTTTGAAGAAGCAAACCTGCCACTGCTGAAAAAAAGAGAAGTTAAGTCAGTCGGACTATTGGTAATTTCAGGCGATCGCGGTTTATGCGGCGGCTACAATAATAACGTTATCCGTCGAGCAGAAAACCGCGCCAAGGAAATCAAGGCAGAAGGTTTAAACTATCAATTTGTACTCGTCGGACGCAAAGCTACACAGTACTTTCAACGTCGCGATCAGCCAATTGATGCCACCTATAGCGGCTTAGAGCAAATTCCCACCGCAGCCGAAGCCAATCAGATTGCCGATCAACTACTTTCCTTGTTCCTTTCGGAAGAAGTAGACCGCATCGAATTAATCTACACTAGGTTCCTTTCCTTGGTTAGCTCCCGTCCTGTAATCCAAACCTTACTGCCCCTCGATCCGCAAGGACTAGAAGCAGGCGATGACGAAATTTTCCGCTTGACAACCCGTGGCGGTAAATTTGAAGTCGAACGGGAGAAAGTGGCTAGCCAAGCCCGTCCTTTGGCTCCTGACATGATTTTCGAGCAAGATCCAGTACAGATCCTCGATTCTCTGTTGCCCCTGTATCTTAGTAACCAGTTATTGAGGGCGCTGCAAGAATCTGCGGCTAGTGAACTAGCAGCGCGGATGACAGCTATGAGTAATGCTAGTGAAAATGCGGGCGAATTGATTAATACCCTCACACTGTCTTACAACAAAGCTCGACAAGCTGCCATTACCCAAGAACTCCTAGAAGTTGTAGGTGGTGCTGAAGCACTAACTTAGAAAAATATTTGTTGTGGATTATGGCAAATAGCCAATTGCTAATGGTTTTAAAATTAGCGATTGGCTATTTTGACTAAGGGGAGCCATATATTCTGACTTTGATAATTACGAATTACGAATTACAAATTACGAATTCAAGAATCGCGTATTATAATTGAAGTATGAAGCGCATGGGTCCGTCACGGTTTCGACAGGTTGGCGAACGCTGCTCTGTGATTCAGGTCGAGAGTGAGTCTCCTCTCGCAAATCAAAGGCTCAAACAAAAAGTAAATGCGAATAACATCGTTAGCTTTGCTCGTAAGCCTGCTCTAGTAGCAGCTGCCTAAAAACCTCTTACAGGTTCGAGCGTCTTTAGTTTGACTCCGTTAAGGACTGAAGACCAACCCCCAACGGATGCTCTAGTAAGCGTTCTCTGGTTGGCTTGCTAGCTAAGATTAAATCAGAGCATCCTACGTTCGGGATAATGAACGATTCCCGCCTTGAGGGTCAGAAAGGCTAAACCTGTGAATGAGCGGGGGGTCAATACCCAATTTGGACAGCAGTTCGACTCTGCTCGGATCCACTAAGAATAAACAAGTCCACCAAACATTTTAATGTTTAGGTGGATTTTTTTTTATCAAACAGAATTAAAAGTAGGATTTACGCAAAAATTGCCGAAAAGCTTAATTTATCGTTCGCGTAGCGTGCCGCAGGCATACCGCCAAGACGCCAAGAACGCCAAGAGTTCGTAGAGTGTGCGTAAGTCCTAAAAAAGTCAGAATGTAGTTGATTATTCTGACCTAATACTGCGTAGGTTTTGCATAAAAACAAAAATGTGTAGGTTGGGTTGAGGAACGAAACCCAACTTTTTGCGGGGTTTGTTGGGTTTCAGTTTTTGTTATTTAGCTAATATTCTGTACCTGGGGTTGTTTGCGTGCGCTTCCAAATCTCCTTCCCCTTTGTTTAAGTACCCGTCGTAGTCGATCTGCACTCAAGCTTACTTGACGTTCAGAGGCCAGTTTTTTTGCTAATTCTTTAGAGTTATAAGTCTGTGACTCTTGAGCTAAACAGTTTTCTAGATAAACCAAATCTGCTTCTGAATATCGGGGTTTCCCACCTCGACCTGGAGCATCCCATAGACCTGCTAAACCCATCTTTTCCCACCGATGAAGAGTTTGGCGCACTGTTGAAATTGCCCAATTCAAACCTTTAGCAATTTGTTCATTTTTTAAGCCGCGATTATTCAGAAGTAAGACTTGAGCGCGATCCTTGGTGCGTTGAGGAACGTCTTTGGCTTTTCTTAACTCTTCCAAAGTCAGCTTTTCTTGATCGGTTAGAAAGACTTTTAATCGGCATCCCATAATTAATTACCTTTTACACAGTTAATTTTTGCTATTTTTCTTTATGTCTATTCACGCCTATATACTTGCACGCTCTCAAAGTTGAACTACAAAAATTAAGTATGGCAGTATCTAAAAGGCTGCTAAACAAGAAGTATTGGCTTTATAACGCTGTTCAAGTTGGCAATTTATCATCGACAATAGAATTTTGCAAAAAGTTAGGCACATCAGCAATGACAACATTAACCTGTGTAGGCAGATTTATTAAATAGCCAGAAACAGTTATGACAATAAATTCCTATTGTCATTGTGCTGATTAATGTTTAAAGCCGATAATAAAAAACTTTATCATTGAAATTATTAAATTATTCGTGTATTTACGGTGATTTATCGAAACTTTAAAAATGATTTTTATGATATTTTCCATTTGAATGAGTAAAAAAACATCTATACGCGAGCCAAGTTCCTTTTTATTCAACTCATCTTTAGAAAATTGTCTTATTTATCTCCAAAAAATATCTATTTCCTTAAGTTTACATAAAATTTATATTTTACGCAACAAAATTATTCCTTGAGATAGAAATATACTTAATGCCTATTTAAAATAGAAAAAGTTCGTATTGACTTTCCTGTTTTTACTACTTATCCTACCTTTCCTACCTTTCCTACTTTTCCTACCTATTTATCATATCGCAGATTAAAAAACTAAATTTCAATCTATTCTATTGAGAGAATTGTTTGACCCCAAAATAACATTTTTCTCTATAGAATCTTGCATATCTTTAGCGTTAATCTGTCACTATTAAAACAAATAATCTACTTTGATTTCTCAACTTACTTGTGTAGTTAGGCCACACATAAGGGTCAATAAACTAAACTGTGGTGTATTTAATTTGTATAGGGTGAATGGGCAAAATGCTTACCCTACAAGAGATTTCTTTTTTTGAGGATGCAAATTAAAATATTTTCAGCTAAGAAAGATAAATAAATATTTTGGAGCTATACTGAGTTTTTAGAAAAATCAGATATAAATTCTATATAATAGTCGTGTATGCGGGATACCAATTTTATATTATTAAGTTTTTACGATTAAACAATATAACAAAATGATATTTTTAAATTACGGCAAAATTAGATAAAGAGCAAATTTAAATACTCGGTAGATTTCTCGAAATCAATTACTATTGAGTATATTTTTTGAGTTATATTTTTTGCTAAAAAACAGCAATAATTGATACAAGTTAAATTTTTCAAAAACTGATATTTATTACAACTTAAACAAAAAATAATAGAGACAATGGGGGCAGAAGAAAAACCTGAAAATTTGCGCTCGGAGACGAATAATGGTAGCGATCGCAGAGAACGTTCAACATCGGCTAACTATACAAACTGTAGAAATTGCCCCTAATACAACGGCGATTCGCTCTCTTGACTGGGATCGCGATCGCTTCGATATCGAATTCGGACTGCAAAACGGCACAACCTACAATTCATATCTAATTAGGGGTGAACAAACAGTTTTGATTGATACTTCTCACCAGAAGTTTCGCGATCTGTATTTAGAGACTTTAAAAGGTCTTGTTAACCCCAAGACAATTGATTACATAATTGTCAGTCACACAGAGCCAGACCATAGTGGCTTAGTAGAAGATGTCTTGCAATTAGCTCCTAGAGCCACCGTCTTAGCCTCAAAAGTTGCGCTGCAATTTTTGGAAGGCTTAGTCCACGATCCATTTTCTAAGCGAGTTGTCAAAACTGGCGATCGCATCGATATCGGCAAAGGACACGAAATGGAATTCGTGAGTGCGCCTAACTTGCACTGGCCGGATACAATCTTTAGCTTTGACCGCAAAACCCAAATTCTCTACACCTGTGACGCTTTTGGGATGCATTTTTGTGACGATCGCACCTTTGACGAAGATTTAGAAGCGATCGAAGCTGACTTTAGATTTTACTACGACTGCTTGATGGGCCCTAACGCTCGTTCGTTGCTGAATGCGATGAAGCGCATGGGCGATCTGGGGAAGATTAATATAATTGCCAATGGTCACGGCCCTTTACTATACCACCATCTAGATGTTTTAACTGGGTGCTACGAAAATTGGAGCCAAAAACAAGCTAAAGCAGAAACAACAGTTGGCTTGTTTTTTGTCTCAGAATATGGTTATGGCGAGCGCCTTGGTCATGCAATTGCCGAAGGTATACTGAAAACTGGCATTGGCGTAGAAGTACTGGATCTGAGTACTGCTGAAAGCCAAGAAATTCAAGAACTAGCCGGGAGAGCAGCTGGCATCATTATTGGTATGCCCCCGACTACTTCCGCCGCCGCTCAAGCTAGTATCAGTTCAGTTCTGGCTGTCGCCAAGAACAAGCAACTGATTGGGCTGTTTGAATGTTACGGTGGGGATGATGAACCCATTGATACACTCCGCAGAAAATTTCTCGATTCTGGCATCAAAGAAGCCTTCCCAGCGATTCGGATTAAAGAGGCTCCTACAGCATCAACATTCCAGTTGTGTGAAGAAGCCGGTAAAGACATCGGACAATTGCTAGTGCGCGATCGCAACATCAAGCAGATCAAGTCTCTTGATGTCAACATGGAAAAGGCATTGGGTCGCATTAGTAGTGGACTGTATATAGTCACCACTAAAAAAGATAATGCTTCAAGTGCAATGCTGGCATCCTGGGTAACGCAAGCAAGTTTGCAACCATTAGGATTGACAATTGCCGTTGCGAAAGACCGCGCCATTGATTCCTTAATGCAAGTAGGCGATCGTTTCGTCCTCAACGTTTTGGAAGAAGGCAATTATCAAGAATTGAAAAAGCATTTTCTCAAGCGCTTACATCCTGGTGCTGACCGATTTGCAGGAGTAAAAACTCAAACCGCGAAAAACGGTTCTCCGATTCTGACAGATGCTTTGGCATACATGGAATGTGAAATACAGAGCAGCATGGAATGCAGCGACCACTGGATTTTATACTGCACCGTCCAAGAAGGTCGTGTTTCCAAAAACGATGGACTCACAGCCGTTCGCCATCGCAAAGTAGGTAATTACTACTAAGAAATAGGGAAGAGGTAATAGGTGACAGGGGACAGCAAAGAAAACTATCCCCTGTTTCCTATGATCTATACCCTATACCCTGTTCCCTGTTCCCTAACTTTATCCAACAGCTATGACCAATTCCAAGCCACGCGACGTACAAGTTCTACCAATTGCTACAAATACTAAAGTTCTGAAAGCACGTAGTTGGTCACGTCTGCGGTTTGAAATTGAATACGCACTTGAGAGAGGTACTACCTCCAATTGCTATTTAATTGAAGCTGATAAAACCGCACTTCTTGATCCACCGCCAGAAAGCTTTACCGAAATTTATTTAGAGGCATTGCGGCAGACTTTAGATTTACAAAGTTTGGATTATATAATCCTGGGCCATTTTAGTCCCAATCGAGTTGCAACCCTCAAAGCAATTTTAGAACTGGCACCACAGGTAACTTTTGTCTGTTCTCTTCCTGGTGCGAACAATTTGCGGGCTGCTTTCCTAGAGCAAGATTTGAACGTCTTGGTGATGCGGGGGAAAGAAACTCTGGATTTAGGCAAAGGTCATGTTTTGAAATTCTTGCCCACTCCTAGCCCACGTTGGCCGGAAGGACTTTGTACCTACGATCAACAAACCCAAATTCTCTACACAGATAAGTTATTTGCAACTCATCTTTGTGGTGATGAAGTGTTTGATGATAACTGGGAAGCACTCAAAGAAGACCAGCGTTACTACTTTAACTGCCTGATGGCTCCCCAAACTCCTCATGTGCAAGCAGCTTTGGAGAAGATATCAGATTTGCAGGTGAGAATGTATGCTGTGGGTCACGGCCCTTTAGTACGCACCGGTTTAATTGAGCTTACCAAAGCTTATGGAGAGTGGAGCCGTTCTCATAACGATCGCGAGATTTCTGTTGCCCTACTTTACGCTTCAGCTTACGGCAATACGGCGACTTTAGCACAAGCGATCGCTCTGGGATTAACTAAAGGTGGAGTTGCAGTCAAATCGATTAACTGTGAATTTGCTACCCCTGATGAAATTCGCATCAACCTAGCACAGTCAGAGGGTTTTATCATTGGTTCTCCTACCATCGGTGGTCATGCGCCAACTCCGATTCATACTGCTTTAGGGATTGTGATCTCAAGCGGTGACAACAGCAAACTTGCTGGCGTATTTGGTTCTTATGGTTGGAGTGGCGAAGCATTTGACCTAATCGAAGGTAAACTCCGGGATTCTGGATACCGTTTTGGCTTTGACACCTTAAAGGTGAAGTTTAAACCGGATGATGTCACACTGAAATTCTGTGAAGAACTAGGCACAGACTTTGCCCAAACACTGAAAAAAGCTAAAAAGGTACGCGTTCCCCAACAAGCCGCTACCCCAGTAGAACAAGCTGTTGGCCGGATTGTTGGTTCTGTATGCGTGGTGACAGCAAAACAAGGAGAAGTGTCTACCGCAATGTTAGGCGCTTGGGTTTCTCAAGCTACTTTTAACCCACCCGGAATAACAGTTGCGATCGCTAAAGAGCGAGCGATCGAATCTTTGATGTATCCAGGCGGTAAGTTTGCCTTAAATATTCTACCTGAAGGCAATCACCAAGATTACATGAAGCATTTCCGTAAATCTTTCGCGCCTGGGGAAGACCGATTTGCCAACTTTAGTACAGCAGTTGCAGATAACGGTTGTACAGTCCTCACCGACGCTTTGGCATATTTGGAATGTTCAGTCAATCAACGCCTGGAATGTGGCGATCACTGGGTTGTATATGCAACTGTGGACGAAGGTAAATTACTCAAGCCTGATGCTGTTACTGCTATCAACCACCGTAAAACTGGCACTCATTATTAGATAGTGAGAAATTTAACCTAATGAAACCGCCTAAGCTCAAATATAGCTAAGGCACTCTATTACAAAAATTTTCTTTTTGATTATGGGATGAGCATCTTGCTCGTCCCAATTTTTTGTCGAGATGCAATGCAAGTTAAATGCAAAACAGCTTAGGAGTTGCAAAGATGTCTATTTAGCCTATTTTTGTTTACCCTCCAGAAAACTGACCTATTGGAGGATGTAAAATCAAAAAAATAGTGTTTGCAATTTCAGTATTAAAGCGGAAACAACATACATTCATTTTGTGGAATTCCGCAATTGCCACCAGGACAACTGCAAAATCCCAGTGTAGCCTTTAACTAGAAAAACAGAGCGGGCTATTGCTAGACACAATGCCAACTATGGCCGTTAAACTTTTATAATATTTGTTGCTCTTATGACTCCGAAACACACCAAAATTAAATTTCCCCTTTGGCAATATCTGAACCAACCTTTATTTAGTCAGGATACTAAATTAGTATTGAATCCCCAACGCTTTGCATTAATCTGGCATCTTCGGCTTCTAGAACGCTGTTGGGCTAAAGAATGTGATGCCAAAGGGCCTCAACAGCATTAGATACCTCAAAAGCCGTCAAATTAAGCCTCGTCTACAGAACGAGGCTTTTTGCCGTCAAGTAAAGCACTGACAGTCATATCTCCCATAACATTAATTGCGGTGCGGCAGCGATCCAAAAACCAATCTATGGTAACTAGCAAAGCAATGTACTGGGTAGGCAAGCCTACAGAAGTGAACACTAATGTCATTGTTACCAGTCCAGCATTGGGAATATTCGCTGCGCCTACAGATGCAAAAATTGAGGTCAAGATAACAATTAACTGCTGTCCTAGAGTCAGATGTTGCCCAATTAGTTGAGAAATATACAACGCAGACATTGCTTCATAAAGGGCAGTGCCATCATTATTGAAATTTGCCCCTACTAATGCCCCCAAAGCAGCAGAAGATTCCCTTAAACCGACTTTTGTTTGCAAAACCTCAAAGGTTATGGGCATTGCCGCCGCAGAAGAAGAAGTTGAGAAAGCTGTCAAAAAAGCATCGGAACCACCAGCAAGAAATTTTAGCGGGTGTACCCAAGAACCAAATTTGACTCTGGTGAGGTAGTAGCACGCTTGTAATGCCAGTGCTAACAGCACCGCTAAGATAAATGCACCCAAAGATTTAAACGGTGCAAATCCTTGCATAGCAACTGTTTTAGCAACTATCCCAAAGACGGCGAAAGGTACTAAGGCAATTACCCAGTTGAGGACACCGACTACCGCTTCAAACAAAATCCCGATGACATCCTCTATCGGCTGGTATGCGTTCTTACCTTGGGCAATTTGTTCAGATTTTAATCCCCGCAAGACGATGCCAAAACTCAGGGCAATAACAATTAGTTGGATAACATTATTATCAACTAATGGCTTCAGAACAGCTTCCGGTACAGCATCTTTGAGTATTCCCCAAGGATCTAGACTCTGAGTAGTTATTTCTGTAGTTGTTGAGGTAGCTACATTGCCCCACGTTCCCGGACGCAGTACATTCGCTACCAAAAGTCCTACTAAAATAGCTACGGTAGTGTTAGTCAAAAGTAGTACTGCCAGCCGCCGCCCGGCTGTACCGGGGATATCGGTAGTCATTAAGGTATGCAGCACCGCTACCAGAATCAGGGGCGTAGCTAGGGCGCGGAGAGCCTTTAGCACCAACTCAGCCGGAATTGCTAAATTGTTGATTAAGGTGGCATTGCTGGGATTGGGATTCCCTGCACCAAGGGCAATACCAATGCTGACTGCGGCTACTAGGGCGATGAGAATTTGCAATGTGAGAGGGATACGCTGCCACCAAGGGCTAGCTTTGGTTTCAGACGAAGTAGTACTCTCTTTTTGACTCATTAGTTAGATGCTGATTAACTGCTGTAACTATTAAAACAATACTGATGACAGTGGCAATTTCGGAAAAAGAACAGCTTTAATTTGAGGTAAAAACTGCTAATGTAATATTCCGTTGCTTTGCAAAATCTAGCTCGAAAGGGTATACCACAAGGTAGCCCCCTAAAGATATCTTGGCTTGTGGTTGGAGATGCTTATGTCCTTTGTTCCTTTACATATTCACAGCGACTACAGTCTACTCGATGGGGCAAGTCAGCTACCAGAGTTGGTGAATCAAGCGATCGCACTGGGAATGAAAGCGATCGCCCTTACCGATCATGGTGTCATGTATGGAGCCGTTGAACTGATCAAAATCTGCCGTAGTCAAAATATTAAGCCGATTATTGGCAATGAAATGTATGTAATTAACGGCGATATTGAGAAACAAGAACGTCGTCCGAAATATCATCAAGTCGTTTTAGCTAAAAATACCAAAGGTTACAAAAATTTAGTCAAATTAACTACAATTTCTCACCTCAAGGGTGTTCAAGGCAAAGGAATTTTTTCTCGTCCTTGTATTAATAAAGATTTACTCAAACAATATCATGAAGGCTTGATTGTCACCAGCGCTTGTTTGGGTGGAGAAATTCCCCAAGCGATTCTCAGTAATAGACCAGATGCAGCCCGGAAAGTTGCTCAGTGGTATAAAGATGTATTTGGTGATGATTATTATCTAGAAATTCAAGACCACGGTTCCCAAGAAGACCGGATTGTGAATGTTGAAATAGTTAAAATTGCGCGGGAGCTAGGGATTAAAATTATTGCGACGAATGATTCGCATTTTATATCTTGTTTTGACGTTGAAGCCCACGACGCTTTGCTATGTATTCAAACTGGCAAGCTAATTATTGAAGATAAGCGGATGCGTTATAGCGGCACAGAATATCTCAAATCTGGTGAGGAGATGCGGCAGCTATTTCGTGACCATTTGCCGGATGATGTAATTGCCGAAGCGATCGCAACCACAGAAGAAGTCGCTGATAAAGTTGAGCCTTACCATATCATGGGTGAGCCTCAAATTCCTACACCCCCCATTCCCTCTGGTCATACTGCTGACACTTACGCCGAAGATGTTGCATGGAGTGGACTTTTAGAACGCTTAAATCGCAAATCTCGCCAAGAAGTCGATTCCGTCTATAAAGAAAGATTGGAATACGAACTAAAAATGATTCAGCAGATGGGTTTTTCCAAATACTTTTTAGTTGTATGGGATTACATTAAATTTGCTAGAGATAATAATATTCCTGTAGGGCCAGGTCGTGGTTCGGCGGCTGGTTCGTTAGTTGCTTATGCGATGCGAATTACTAATATTGACCCTGTGCATCATGGGCTACTATTTGAACGTTTTCTGAACCCAGAACGGAAATCAATGCCTGATATTGATACAGATTTCTGTATTGAACAACGGGATAAAGTGATTGAATATGTAACTGATAAATATGGTGCAGATAGAGTTGCCCAAATTATTACTTTTAACCGCCTAACTTCTAAAGCCGTTTTGAAAGATGTCGCCAGAGTATTAAATATTCCCTACGGGGAAGCTGACAAAATGGCGAAAATGATTCCTGTGGTGCGGGGGAAACCAACGAAACTCAAGGTGATGGTTTCCGATAAAACTCCAGAACCAGAGTTTAAAGAAAAATATGATAAAGAACCCCATGTTCGCCATTGGCTTGATATGGCGATGCGAATTGAAGGAACTAACAAAACCTTTGGTGTTCATGCAGCCGGGGTGGTAATTTCAGACGAACCACTTGATGAAATTGTACCTTTACAGAAGAATAATGACGGTTCCGTAATTACCCAATATTTCATGGAAGACTTGGAATCGATGGGTTTGTTAAAAATGGATTTCCTGGGTTTACGGAACCTGACGCTGATTCAAAAGACTGTAGATTTGATTCAAGAAACGAGAGGATATCGGGTTGATCCTGATGAAATTCCGCGCCAGGAAAGAAAAGCCCAGAAGATATTAGCTAAAGGTGAACATAGCAGCTTACCTAAAGATGTCCAGAAAACTTATGAGTTATTAGAAGCAGGTGAGTTAGAAGGGATATTTCAATTAGAATCTTCGGGAATGCGTCAGATCGTGCGAGATTTGAAACCTTCTAATATAGAAGATATTTCTTCAATTTTGGCACTTTATCGACCGGGGCCACTAGATGCAGGGTTGATTCCTAAGTTTATTAACCGCAAACACGGTCGAGAAAATATTGATTATCAACACACTGTTTTAGAACCAATATTAGACGAAACTTATGGAATTATGGTCTATCAAGAGCAAATCATGAAAATTGCTCAGGATATGGCTGGATATTCTTTAGGACAAGCTGACTTGCTGCGTCGGGCGATGGGTAAAAAGAAAGTTTCTGAGATGCAAAAGCAGCGAGAAAAATTCGTGGATGGCGCAGCGAAAAATGGTGTTCCGAAAAAAGTTGCGGATGAATTATTTGAGCAAATGTTGAAGTTTGCTGAATATTGTTTAAGCTATGACACGGAAATATTGACAGTGGAATATGGATTATTACCGATTGGTAAAATTGTAGAAAAACGCATTGAATGTAATATTTATAGCGTTGATAATAATGGGAATATTTACACACAACCAATAGCACAGTGGCACGCTCGCGGACAACAAGAAGTGTTTGAGTACTGCTTGGAAGATGGTTCAATAATTCGGGCAACAAAAGACCACAAATTTATGACTGTTGATGGTCAAATGTTGCCAATTGATGAAATCTTTGAGCGGGAATTGGATTTGATGCGGGTTGATAATTTGCCGAATTAGCCAGGATAAGATTTTATGGCAGGGTTCTAAACTGTTTTTTGGGCGGGATCGCTCCACTGATGGGTGTTCATGACGGCAATCTTTATAGAGAAAGGGTGATGCTATGCTTGCTATAAAAGGGCTTGAGGATACAGTACGATGAAAACTCGCAGCTTTGCAGTCCTCATTTATAAAGAGGACGATATGTATATAGCTGAGTGTCCCGAAGTTGGTACGGTTGATCAGGGAGAGACAATCGAACAGGCAATTGCTAGCTTGAGAGAGGCAACGCAGCTTTACTTAGAGGAATTTCCTCTACCTTTATGCCTATAGGGTAGAAGCATAAGGCTACACTTGGTGACATGATCAAAAGGAGGTCATGTTTTTATGTTGTCCTATGAAGATATTGGTGCTGAATGCCGGATCGAGTACCCAAAAGAGTTGTCTGTATGAAATTGCAGATGAGGCTTTCTCTACCGAAGCATCTCAACCCCTTTGGGAAGGGAAAATCAACTGGACTCAAGATCGCGGTGTAGCTGAAATTGAGGTGAAAACTGCTACAGGCGCAACACTGCAAGAAACCATCTCTAATGATTCCCCGCAGGCACACCTCACCTATATGCTCCATACACTTACTGATGGTGCTACAAAAGTAATAGATCGGTTGTCAGAGATTGATGTGGTGGGACATCGGATAGTACATGGTGGACAGGATTATCGAGATAGTGTAGTAATTACAGAAGATGTCAAAAAGGCGATCGCTAGTTTATCTAATCTCGCTCCAGCACACAATCCAATTGCTTTGGAAGGTATAGAAGCAATTGAAGAAATCTCAAAAGATGTCACCCAAATAGCAGTCTTTGATACTGGATTTCATGCCACTATCCCCGATGCAGCAGCAATCTATCCCGGCCCTTATGAGTGGGTAGAACAAGGAATCCGTCGCTATGGGTTTCATGGCATCAGTCACCAATACTGTTCTCAACGTGCTGCCCAAATTCTCGGTCGAGAAGTTCCACTTGAGCGGTTAATTACCTGTCATCTGGGAAATGGTTGTTCTTTAGCAGCGATTAAAAACGGTTGCAGTATTGATACCACAATGGGATTCACGCCTTTAGAAGGATTAATGATGGGTAGTCGTTCTGGTTCAGTTGATCCGGGAATTCTGATTTATCTGTTGCGGTACTGCGATTATTCTGTCGAAAAGTTGGATGAGATATTAAATAAAGCTTCTGGGTTAAAGGGAATTTCGGGTGTATCTAGCGATATGCGCCAAGTGAGAGAAGCGATTGCTCAAGGTAATTCTCGCGCTCAATTGGCGTGGGATATCTACGTTCATCGTCTGCGTTCTAATATCGGTGCAATGCTTACCAGTTTGGGCGGATTAGATGCTTTGGTGTTTACAGCAGGCGTGGGTGAAAACTCTGCGGAAATCCGCCAAGCCGCCTGTGAAGGCTTTGGTTTTTTGGGCTTGAAACTCGATCTTCAGAAAAATCAGCAGCAGCCAGTGGATGAAGATATTGCTACAACTGACTCAGCAGTGCGAGTATTAGTAATCCATACTCAAGAAGATTGGGCGATCGCCGGGCAATGTTGGCAACTTTTGCAAAAGTAAAAATCAAAAAGCCAACCCCTAAAAGAAGTTGGCTAAACTAACTCTTAAGAATTTGTAATAGCAACCCGCGCTACAAGAGTATCTAATTCCCGATCAATAGCATCTAATTCTCTGCTAAGTACTTGTAACTCACTAATTATTGCATCAACACTAGCTTGTCCTTGTTGCTTTTCTTCCAGGATTGAATCTACCTGTTCTCGAAACTTTTGAATCTCTTGACCAAGACCTTGATTTATTGAGTTTTTAATTTCAGTTAGTTTGATTACTACAGCCTCGGCTATCTTATCACCTCGTTCTGGTGCTGAATCACGAATTGAAGCTGCGAACCGTTTAGCAGCTTCCTCTTTAATCTTGTTACTTGTAGACTTTGCAGTTAATAATCCCTGGATGAGTCCACCGCCAGCCATAGCTCCAAATATCACCAAAGGATTTGCAGCAGCTAGAGCAATTGCTGCCAAACTAAGGGCTAGTTGAGGAATAATAGCCTTTGCCATTTCCTGATAGCCAAAAACAGCGCCAACCCCGGCTAATCCAATATTTGCTCCTAACAAGAATCCTCCACCAGCAGCCAGTACTCTTTCGATTACACTAACCTTTTTGATGTTGAGGTCATCTATGGAAACAATGCTACCTACAACTTGAATTTTCAGGCTATCTAATTGATTTACAAATTCGTTGGCACGTTCATCTATCTCTTGGGTAAGACGTTCTAGACGACTACTTACCAAAGGCTGTAATACTTGATTTTGCCAGTCTAATAATTCATTTTCCATCTTTTGCGAGAGATGATCGCTCACCTCTTTAATTAATTTTTCAATCTGAGATTTAGTCAAAACTATTGGTGCTTTTATTTCTAAGTTTTTCACCCATTCGCTAACAATTTTGTCAGCCAGTCGGCGATAGAAACTAGACCCTTCGGCGCTAATAGTCTGTTTTATATCTTCCAAAAAATTAGAGATACGCTGTACTATCTGCTCTCTCTTAATTTGCAGATGGCGTAGTGGTTCTTGAGCAGCTTCATATCGAGCTTCCAGGGTTTTAACATCTGTTCTTAGCATTACTTCTCTTTGAGGAATAACTGTTCGTGCTTCATAAATTGCCCTCTGGAGTTCTGCCGCAGGTCTCAGAATTTTGATATTACCTTTTTCGTTTGCCAAGAATTTTTCTAGTTCTCTTTCAACCAAAGCTAAACCTGAATTTTCAACTTGCTCAATGTCACCTTTTAGTCTTCCTCCTAAAGCACCACGGGCATCGATAAAAAACACTCGTTCTGCACCACGTTTTGTTTTAGGAGCTAGTTTGCTAATTCCATGTTGCTTAATACTATCTTTTTCTTCGTCTTCAATCATATTGAAGCGATTGCAAATAAAGAAGATATCTTGATGCCCAGCAGGTTGTAAAGTGTTTTCAATGACATCTATTTCTGACTTAGAAGCCAGTGCTTCGCAAGAAAGTACAAACAGTATTGCGTCAACATTAGATAAATAGTCCATTGTTACTTTCTGGCGAGTATCATGCTCGTTCAATCCAGGAGAATCAATAATTTCTACTCCATTACGGCAAAGTTCCAAAGGCCAAAATAATTCAACTTTTTCGTAAGGGTTACTATTAATTTCACTAACGTCATCTTTAATGACGACATACTCTTCAATTTGATTAACGGGAACTTCTTGAGGAGAAGGTACAGGGCTATCTGCCAATTTTGCTGGATGTAATAAAGCCCGACGGTTATCTCCCCATTTCACTTCATTGATAATCGCAGTACAAGGTCTAGCATAAGCAGGTAAAACTTTCTCACCTAGCAGAGCGTTGATAAAAGTACTCTTACCACGCTTAAATTCTCCCAAAACCAACACCTTAAAGCTATCGGACTGGACTAGAGTTTCTAGTTGTTGGAGTGCTTTTTCTGATTGAGTCATATTTAGCGAACTAATTAGCTTTAAGTGGCGCTTGATTAAATTCGCCAGCACACTTTGCTTTTCTTTAAACTCTTCGTACTTTTGGTATGGGGCAGTTTGAAGTAACATAATAATCTCCTTGCAGATTTATTTGATTAATCAACTTGAAAAAATGTAACTTAGAGCGATAGCATCCGTGAAATTTCTCTCTTCAAGGCATAAGCTTGAGAAATAATTTGTGACCATTGATTTTCTGATTGCTTATTATTACTATTAAAGGCAATTTTATATGCAGCTTGCCAAGCAATTTTTTCTTCTTCCATCTCCTCACTCAATTGGTTATATAGTTGTCGGAGACGATTTGTTAAATGTTTAAAGTATTCATCAATAGAACGATCGATACTATGTTCTAACTCTTGATTAAGTAAGTTTCGCTCTTGCTGCAACTTTTCCTTAATTAATTGCTCACCAATGACCCATATTGTCGTACTCACAGCTACTCCAATTGGCCCACCAAAAATTGAGCTACAGATTGTGGCCGCGCTGCCTCCAAGTCGTGTAAAAATTCGGTATTTTTCGATTTCATTCAGCGAAAGCTCTTGCAAACTTAAATCGATTTTAACTGCCTCTGAAGTATCAATTTCTTCCGAATTTATCCGAGTTGAGAACTGTTTCGATACTTCTTGTTGTAGCCATTCAAAATCTAAAGATAGGGCTTTTAAAACATCGCTTTCTAATTGTCGGCTTAACCTAAAAAGCTCACGTCGTAACCGAAATGGTAAATCTTGCTCCCACCAAGTTTTGGGGTCTTGCGTTCTTCTGAGTTCCAATAAAAGATTTGCTAATAACTCTGCTTTGGCTTGGAGAATTTTTTGCTGTAGTGCTTTGGTACGCTGTAAGCGTCTTTGATCCAAGTTCAGGCGAATTCGTTCCCAGTCAATTTGGGCATTTTGTATTTCCTGATTTAGCTTCATTAAGGCGTTGTCTTTCTCTGCTCTATCCATCGCAGCAGTAGAAATTGCTAATTCCCCAACTTTGATTAGATGTGAAAGATAATCTGTTATTTGACCTGCAATTTTACGGCTACGCCATATTCTGCGATCGCCTTTTGCTACCATTGACTCAATCTGAGTCTTTACTGCTTCAAATACTTCAGTGTCTGAATTACTCTCACTGAGAGAATAGAGCGGTAAAACAGGAATTGTTGAGGAAATTTTTGCTATCCGTTTACAAATACTATTAAATACGTCTAACCTTTCCTCTTCTGGAATAGTGTCAAGTTTGGAAACAGCAACCAAAATCCTGGGAATATGCCGACCCATTACTTCTTGTTCTAAAAAGGTTGCTTCCGTCATACTGAAAGGTAATGTAGCACTCACAACTAGAATAGATGCATCACACTGACTCAATACGTCAAGTGCAAAAGCAGCACGATCGCCACTCAAGTCTCCTACTCCAGGCGTATCAATCAACTCAAGATCAAGTGCTTGTAACCAGGGGTGAGTTAATGTTAAACGTACTTGACCAATCACCTTTTGCTCGCTACCATCTCGTTCAATAGCTGTTATATCTCTCCAAGATATTGCTTCTATTGGACGAGCCTCCCATCCATTTTTGAAAGCTTGAACTTCCATACAATTTTCTGACCCTGCAACAATTGAGGTCAAGGTTGCAGTAGTTGGAAGATCGCCAACAGGTAAGATATCTGCATTTAATAAGCGGTTAACTAAAGAACTTTTACCACGACTAAACTCACCTACCAATGCTAGACGGAAACCTGGCAATTCCCATCGTGAATTTAGTGCTTTTAACTCAGTGGTCATGTCTTCACAACCAGAAGAATTTGATAATACCAAACATTCATCAAGCCAGAGACGAATCCACTCAGTCAAGTCATGAGAAGGTTCTGGAGGTGGAGGTGATGGTATTTGAGTTTCGATAGCATTGGCATCTACCACAGATTGAGAAATATTATCATCCGCATTTTCTATTTTTAACCAATGATCGCTGACAGCCTCCATTACACCTGAAATGACAATCTGAATTGTTTCCACAACCGCAATATTGATATCTTCTGAAGTGCCATCGTTAAAAGTTTCTTTTAATGAATTATCTAGAAAATCTAACTGGTTATCAGACATTAATGGCTGACTATAATTCTGAAATGAATCTGCACAATTTTCTAGACCATCGCCATTTAATTGTGCCGAATTCTTATTTATTTCAGTGTCATCTTGAGATGATTCAGCTTTAAAATCAAACCAATCATCCAAAGAATTTGAAAAATGATTATCAATCATATAAAATTCCCCTAGAGATATGTACTATGTACTTATTGCCAAAGTCCTTTGACTTCACGCCGTAGCTTTTCAGAGAGTAAATTTACCTGAGCTAATTCTTTGAACTCAGTAGTGCATATATTGGATACATGCACTAAATTCGTCGTCTCATTGACCAATACTTAATTATTCAGAAGCATCAAAGATAATTTCGGATACGTCCACAAAAAATTTTGGAAGTTTTTTCAGAAGACTTATTAGTACATGATTTCAATCTAATAGATTGACTTTAGATACCCTTAATGATACTTTTAAGGTTTTATTACTATAAATATCAGCAGCTTTGTAATCGAAAATACAATACAATTTATACTTTTATTACTGAATGAGCTATATTAAGCCCTTTAATAGGAACTGTTATCAAATACAACGCATACAAAGTAAATTTGCTAGTGAAGCTTCCAGCTTAAAAGTTTAACGCAACCATCGGAGGTGTTTTCAGTACGTTATGCTGCTACAAAGGAGAAGTTTTACATTACAGCATTTTTCAGGTAAATGAATTACATAGTAAGGGCACAGCACTGCTGTGCCCTTAAAATCATCTGCACCTCACAAAGTTCCTGCTGTATGTTTAATTTACGTTCGATAATAACAATAACCGATTGATGATTAGCTTTCCAACTCGCGGTTTTATAAAATTTAAAATGTGCTCTGCAAGTTTTGGAGCGATAAGTGATAATAGTGATAATAATCCATTAAAGTCCCTAAAGTTATTAATAGCAACAACTATAGGGATAAGAGAAATCAGCGTCCATGCTAACCAATTTATAAATTTAGAGTTGATACAAGTACGTCTTTGAAGTTGATTGACAAGCACATAACGAGTAATAGAAAATAGTATAGTGAAGCCTATCCAAGCAAATATCAATAATATTCCATTTGCTGGATATAAACTATGGGCCACAAAACCAGCCGGAAACAGCGAAGCCACCTCCCAAACTAACAAATTAAGCTTAGTCCGAAAGCAACTTAGTATTTGTTCAGTGACCCAATAATGAGCAGAGGCAATTGCTGAACAGTTTGAATTTTGCATAAAATCAAACTTGATTTTATGGAATATATCACCATGAATTAAAACTGTACTTTGCAAAATGATGTCTCTCGCTTCATAAGAATCTGAAGCTGATTCAGCCTGCTCATAGTAAGAATTAAAGGTAAATCCAGGCTGTAAGCTTGCTTTGTCCTGTACAGTTTTACTCAAAAAAGATTTTATAATATTAACTATAAGAGTAACGTAAAAAAAATTACTTATTTGTTTTTCAGTAATTTCTCTTTTTTTTCCGAACACAAGATTATTACTACTGAAACAGGCATAATACCACAGAGGAATTACCAGCTTTGGTGGAATGTATAAAGAAACACCAATTTCTTGCGATCGCTGAATCTGTTCTACGACTATCTCATTTAAGTAAAAACTAAACTGCGATCGCTCAACCTTAAGTTCAAAGCGATCGCCTTGAGGAACTTGTAGAAACAGAGAGAGTACAACATCAGCTTGATTGTCTATTTTTGTTATGTTGGCGTTCATTTTCGAGATAAATTTGCGATACCCTGTACCAAACTAATCAAAAAACTAAATGTTCCACGCCACTGCTTTTCTCCAGAAATCACTCCTTGATTATGTGTATTAATGATGAGATTCTTAGCGTCTTCAGATAAATTAAATAGTTCTTTATGATAACGAGTAATAATATCTCCATCCAACTGCATGACAGTTTGAGCAAAAATAATATCAGTTTTGGTACTTGTGACGTTACCACCATCAAGTGCAGCTTTCAGTTCGTACATTTTACGTAGGGTACGAACAAATTTACCATTATTTAAAAGTCTTTGAATTTCTTTAAAAGTTTCAATCCAATCTTCTTGATTGTTTCCATCTTGATCATCAAGAACCGGAGTTGGAGCAGGTAGTATTGGTTCAGCTAGTTTTATATTTTCCTCATCAGCTTCAACTAGGTTTGCTTGATGTTTCTTTGCGTATTCAAGTCTCTGGCGATATCGTTTTACCCTTTCATCCTGCGGGTTATAAAAATCTGAACCTTCTTCAAGAATAAGGTAAAAATATTCTCTTTCAAGTTGATTAAATAGACTTTTATAACGCTTATGCAGTTCTTGAGCTTGAGAACCTTCTTCTGGAATACCTTTTGCCTGAAAGTAATCTGGATCGTGTATAGAATAAATTTCTTGATACGCCTCCCAAGCATTAAACTTGGAAGCATTAATTCTATCTACGACCATTGTATTAACTTCTAAGGCTGTGATATCAGAAACTAATGTTTGTACAGAAGATACTAAATTGTTTAACAAGCCTCTAGCTTGATTTTGAGTATCTTGAGGTTGAGCAACATTTCGCTCTTTAGTTTGAATATTATTAGGCATAGTTTAATCCTCTCATAGTTATGACTAAATTTGGTTGTAGTATTGTATTGATAAATACAAACAAATAAACCTAAACAAATCTTAGGTTGTTTTAGCTACTTAGTTTAAAGGAGTAATTAACAAACGCTTAAAGTTCGGATTTTTTGCGATTTTTCACTATTTCCATAAATAAACCGTATAATTTTTCCACACTTTCTATATTCTTGTGAATAATCTCTCGACCATCTCTAATTTGAGTCAAATGAAATTCACGAATTTCTTTATAGGGCCCACTATCAGTAAATTGACTACCAATTTCATTTTGGATATCGCCACTAACAAGATTAATTCGGGTATATATTCGATTACCTGGTTTGGCGACTTCTATCTCATTATGTGAATGTTCAGATGACTCTACTACCCAAGTAGTTATTTTTAAATCTATGGCTTCAACAATTACTGTTTTAATAGCATCAATAATGTCGTCAACATCTAGTCCCTTTTTATTAGAATTAAGATTAGTAACTATTGTTTTAAAATCACTATTTTTTGTCTGAATGGATAGACCATTATTTTCCAAGTTGTTCGTAACTTCGGTATCTAGCATAAAATTAAGGAGGTAAAAGGTCTAATTGCGAACAAAATATCATCTTAAATCATGTTGTAATATTTACTACTATTGCTTAATAAAACTAAGTAATTTAAAAGGAACTTAATAAATCAGGATTTACGCAAAAAATAGTTCAAACCTTAATTTTCTTCTTAAGACAATTCATTAATTGCCCCTACCGCGTATAGTTGTGCGTAAATCCCATAAGCTAAGAACTATACCTTATGTGATTGGGAACCGCTATAAGTTCCATGATCAAATTAAACCAAATGCTTGTGGGCTGGGCATCTTGTTCGCTCAGTATATGCCAGTTAAATGCGAAACAACTTAAAGTTAGATTTCTAGGATTTAATTTCGTCTCAAAAAAGAAAATAGTTTCCTAGATTGTGAAAATTCTACTCTAAGTAATAACGGACAAAATGTATAATATGGTACTTATGATTTGTCTGAATATTTCTTTTCGGTTTCTCTTGAAGAGATATAGCCTTATTTGGTGTTGTTTATAAAAGGTCGGGTAGCTTGATGGATGCGATCTTCTGTCAGCTACTATAACTATGTAGCTGAGTAATTTTACAGCGAGTATATTATATACAAATATACAAGAAGTTCCTTCTGCCTGGGAAGACAAGAGAAATATGTTGTTATCGCGTAAAGCTATTGCTGCACCTTTCGTCATCTGTGCGTGTATTTTAGGAATTACTCTGATTCAATTTCCCCAATTACAAAAACTAATAGAGAGCAAAAAATCAGCCTCTTTAGAGACTCTAGAAAAAGAAATAAAATCAGAAAATACCCGTCTTAATATTCTTAAAAAAACGCCTAGCTTTGGTTATGATAATTTCATTGCAGATTTAGTATATCTCAATTTCTCCCAGTACTTTGGAGATGATGAAGTTCGGGATAAAACAGGTTATAGTTTAAGCCCAGAATATTTTGAAGTTATTCTAGAACGTGACCCACGGTTTTTAGCAGCGTATCGGAGTCTTTCTATCAGTACTTCATTATATGCTGCTATGCCAGAACGTGCGATCGCAATATCAGAGAAAGGCTTAAAATCACTATCTCCCTTCGTTCCCGAAAGGTCTTATTATATATGGCGTTTTAAAGGAGTTGATGAGTTATTATTTTTAGGCGACGCTCAAGCTGCCCAACAATCTTTTGCAACGGCGGCAAACTGGGCAAGTAAATTTTCAGATGCAGAGAGTCAGCTTATAGCTAATACTTCTCAAAAAACTGCTGAATTTCTGAGTCGAAACCCTAAGAGTAAATATGCTCAAATTTCTACTTGGTCGATGGTTTTAAATAATCAAGTTGACAAGAAAACTCAAAAACGAGCAATTAGGGAAATTGAAGCTTTGGGGGGAAAAGTAATTACAACTCCTGAAGGTAATCAAAAAATTGTGTTCCCTCCAAAAGATTAAATTACTAATTATAAGAGTTTGCTGCCAGTATAGTAGCAAATTCTATATTTCATCTTTCAATAGAGTCCAAATCAATGGAGTTGTAGATACAAACAATCTAACTGTGACAAATAATATTTTTTGGTATGATGGTAAATTCATTCACTCTCAAACCCTAGAATTAAACATTAACGATCCGGGTTTACTTTATGGGGCAACTGTTTTTACAACATTGCGGGTTTATCAGAACTCGCTAGATCATAATTTAACTAATTGGCAAGCACATTGCGATCGCCTACTTTTTTCAGTAAAAACTTTTGGCTGGCAGCAACCCGACTGGAAACGTCTACGTCAAGGCGCTCAAATTCTTTTAGCACACTTTCCCGTTCTCAGAATTACCCTCTTTCCTGATGGACGGGAATGGATAATTGGCAGATTTTTACCTACTGATTTGACAGAAAGACAAAAGAATGGTATAGAGTGCGCCACCGTGAGTTCAGAATTTTCTCGCTCTCTCCCCTCTCATAAAACTGGAAATTATTTGAGTGCTTGGCTGGCAAAAACAAAAACTAGCTTAGATGCTCAAGAAGCAATATTAGTCGATGCTCAAGGAAATTGGCTAGAAACCAGTACAGGCAACCTTTGGGGATGGTGCGATCGCAGTTGGTACACGCCACCAAAAAACGCAGGAATTTTGCCGGGAATTATGCGATCGCAACTTGTAAATTGGTTGCAAAATCACCAACAGTCAATACAGGAAGAACCTTGGAGCGTGGAGTTAGTCCAGAGATTTGAAGCGATCGCCTACACTAATAGTGTGGTAGAAATTATTCCCATTCATACCGTTTATCTGCCTTCAGGGTCGCTACAATGTAATCCCTACCATCATAGTTTTCAGCTAATAAGGGAGCTTTTTTTAGCATGACAACCACGCCAAATTTGTTATATCTTAAGATAAGTTAACATAATTCTTAATAATCACCTTTGCGATCAGAGACGCTAGGCGACCGCGCGAAAAATACCGGAGGATAGACCTTAGTGAATAAAAGATGGAGAAATGCAGGGCTGTATGCGCTGCTGTTTATTGTCGTCATTGCGCTGGGAACAGCATTTTTTGACAAACAACCTCAAAGTAGAGAGACATGGCGATATAGTCGCTTCATTCAAGAAGTTCAACAAGGCAGAGTAGAAAAAGTCAGTTTGAGTGCAGACCGTTCTACAGCACTGGTTACACCCAAATATGACCCGGCTAAACGGATTGTTACTTTAGTCAACGATCCAGACCTGATCAATACTTTGACTTCTAAAGGCGTTGATATTTCTGTATTGCCCCAAACCGACGAAGGATTTTGGTTTAAGGCACTGAGCAGCTTATTTTTCCCTGTATTGCTTTTGGTTGGCTTATTCTTCTTGCTACGTCGCGCTCAAAGTGGCCCAGGCAGCCAAGCGATGAACTTTGGCAAATCCAAGGCCAGAGTGCAAATGGAACCACAAACTCAGGTGACATTTGGCGATGTAGCTGGTATTGACCAAGCCAAATTGGAATTAAACGAAGTTGTAGACTTTCTGAAAAACGCCGATCGCTTTACCGCCGTTGGTGCAAAAATTCCTAAAGGTGTACTATTAGTTGGCCCTCCAGGTACAGGTAAAACCCTCCTAGCTCGTGCCGTAGCTGGTGAAGCTGGTGTACCTTTCTTCTCAATCTCCGGTTCGGAATTTGTAGAAATGTTCGTCGGTGTGGGTGCATCCCGCGTCCGCGATTTATTTGAACAAGCTAAGACCAATGCTCCTTGTATCGTCTTCATCGATGAAATTGACGCAGTAGGTCGTCAACGGGGTGCAGGTTTGGGTGGTGGTAACGATGAGCGGGAACAAACCCTCAACCAGTTGCTGACAGAAATGGACGGCTTTGAAGGTAATACTGGCATCATCATTATTGCCGCTACCAACCGTCCTGATGTCTTAGATGCAGCACTATTGCGTCCTGGTCGCTTTGACCGTCAAGTTGTAGTAGACCGTCCCGACTACGCCGGACGCAGCGAAATTCTTAAGGTTCACGCCCGTGGCAAAACCTTGGCGAAAGATGTGGACTTGGATAAAATCGCCCGTCGTACCCCTGGATTTACTGGCGCAGATTTATCTAACCTGTTGAATGAAGCCGCAATTCTGGCAGCACGCCGGAATTTGACTGAGATTTCAATGGATGAAATCAACGATGCGATTGATCGCGTGTTAGCTGGGCCAGAGAAGAAAGACCGAGTAATGAGCGAAAAGCGCAAAACCTTGGTAGCATATCACGAAGCTGGTCACGCCTTAGTTGGTGCTTTAATGCCAGACTATGACCCAGTACAAAAGATTAGCATCATTCCTCGTGGTCGCGCGGGTGGTTTAACTTGGTTTACCCCCAGCGAAGACCGGATGGACACAGGTTTATACAGCCGCGCTTATCTGGAAAATCAGATGGCTGTGGCTTTGGGTGGTCGGATTGCTGAAGAATTAATCTTTGGTGAAGAAGAAGTTACCACTGGTGCTTCTAATGACCTCCAACAAGTAGCACGGGTTGCCCGTCAGATGATTACCCGATTTGGGATGAGCGATCGCTTAGGCCCAGTCGCCCTTGGTCGTCAGCAAGGTAATATGTTCCTGGGACGGGATATCATGTCAGAGCGTGATTTCTCTGAAGAAACCGCCGCCGCTATTGATGAAGAAGTCCGCAAACTTGTGGATGTAGCCTATACACGCGCTAAAGAAGTGTTAGTGGGCAACCGCCACATTTTAGATCAGATAGCCCAAATGTTGGTTGACAAAGAAACGGTAGACGCTGAAGAGTTGCAAGAAATTCTGTCGAATAACGATGTGACAACTGCTGCCTTTGCCTAATTTAAGGAGTAGTTAGGAGTTAAGAATCAATTCCTAACTCCTAAGTATCAATAAAAGCCCGGTCTTAATGACCGGGCTTTTAATTTGGGGTTATATACCCCGAAGGTTTCGTTATAGAGTTTCAGTATAAATCGCTTATCTGATAGAGACTACCACTTGAACATAATCAGTTCCGGAAAATTAGAAAAATTTTTAGATACACCCAAATCAAAAAAGCTAGAACTCTGATTTAAAAAGAAAAAAGATGCAATCTAGCTAAAATTACCCAATTCATCATGTTAGAGTACAATCCACCATGCTTGCCCTCCTCTAAGGAACTGCCCGATGACGATACCCTAACTTTCCGAATTTTGACATAAGTAACGTTAAGAGTAACTCAATACTCAATCAGTCGCTGAACTTAAACCCTAGATGTCGGTTTCAAAAATAGCCACGCCACAAAGAATGTAGCCGCCGTGAATAGTTGCGTCAAATCTAAAGCCGATAAATAGCCATCCGCAAATGAAGCAATACTGCGATCGGTAATGCCGAATACCCAGGATGACAGTCCAAACAGCCAAATCCCATTCTTGAGATTTCCGACGAATTCTTTAGAGTCTGATGGTTTTTGGTCTTTCATGAGCTTCTGTCCCGTTGGTGAGAAATTTGATGATTGATCCGAAATACTTGCCATTAAGAATTTTTCTTACTTCTGACATTAAATTTGCGTTCCCTATTAATAATATTAATAAATATTTCACCTACTTGACTTCACTACCCAAAGGTACATCTCCTAATCTTGACATTCTTCCTTTGGTTCTGTCACCTCTGATAGGTGGTTATGCATTGAGTAGGGGCGCACAGCTAGCTGTGCGCCCCTATAAATTTACAAATAATTTTGGAAAATTTATTTTTTGGAAGTTCCTAAATTAAACTTCCGGGTCAACGAAGCGGGTAGTAGGACGACTTTGATACAAATCTTGTCTTGAACAACTTGGATAGCAGAAATTAGAGCTACAAGGGCAATGACTGCAACAGGTAACAAACGCTTTGCCAAATATAGCGCGATCGCTAGTAGTATAACTGCACCTCCAAGCCGACACTGGGAACGAATTTTGCAATAACCATCCGTGGGTCAAAGTAGAGTGCATTTGTCAATCAGCAAGCCCTACTTAAACCAATCTAAATGAAAATGATAATCAAATTAGTTTAACTTTTACCTGCCAATCTCACCAGATATGTTTGCTGCTGCATCCTATTTACTAGGCACAGTCCCGTCACTCATCATTGCTTATTGGTTTTACTTATTCTTTGAGCGACCATTTATGTCGAATTTCTTGAAGAAGCGCAAGGTGAAAGATGCACTCATCTAACTAGTCTCAATTATCAGCCGTTGGAGTGTAATTTGAATTACTCCAATGGCAATCTGTACAATTAGCCAACCACTTAAAGAAATTAAAATTGCCCTGACCAATTTGATATTTAACCAACCTTTTAAAGCTACAATTACTGCTAACAAACTCCAGATTGATAGTCCAATTTCAATCGGTCTTCCCAAAAGCGGAATTACTGTAAAAAAGTTGAATATTTGGGGAGTATGAGCAAAGCCAATCGGAATCAACAGTTCTCTATAGGTAGGGATAGATAATCGCAATTGCTGTCCGATTTTCCAAATGGTAAATGTCCAAAAATAGTAACCTGCTATTACACTTAAAGCGTTGATTACAAATATAAAAATTAGCAGTGATAATGTCACCTGAGCCAGTAATGGAATAATCACACTGCCTGAAGCATGGGCGATCGCTGCCAAAATTACAATCACTTGAGCGGTTTTTACTGCGTTGGGGATTCTGCAACTATCTTCATCAAAATTTCCCTTCAAAATAAATACATCCCATAGCACTTTTTTTATCCTATTGGTTGATGCTCGGTTACTCACAGCAAATCTTCCTCCAGATTGGTGACTTACTACAATATTGTCAGTTAAAAGTAATCCGTAGATGACAACTTAACCAATACAACTTGGATGAATAATTTTTTGGCGAAACTTCTCTTGTGGATGCGAAATGGGGGACTCAAGCTATTTGGATTTACTGGATTTCTATTACTAATTTGGGGGACTTTTGCTCCTGTAGGAACTATTGTATGGTGGTTAGACAGGGGGTCGGAAAAGTTAGAAAGAAGAAGCCGAGAGTTCGCTAACCAAATTGATGGAGAAGATACCAATTCTCATGTTACCTCTAACGGAAGTCGCTGCTATATTGTTTTCTTACCAGGAGTAGGGGCCGAAAAAAATGAGGTATCTTCTAGAGAAGGAGCATTTTTAGATCGTTTAGAGCAAGACCAACCACAATGTTTAACTGTACGCAGTGTTTTTCCTTACTCTGCGGCCAATCAGAACATTGGTGGACAACAGGTGTTTGAATTCCTATGGAAAGTTAGCGAGAATGCAGAAGGCTGGTTAAAATTAACCGAACGTATACTAGAAGCACGTAATGTCTGGAGAATGGCTGTTTCCGCCGATAACCGCTACGGGCCTATCTACAACCAAGCGATCGCTCTGACAATTGTAGAGCAAATGGAGAAACAGCAACCAATTCCCACATCTCCAGAAGAACCAATTCAGCTAATTTTAATGGGTACAAGTGGCGGCGCTCAGGTGGCTTTAGGTGCAGCTCCCTATTTAGACAAATGGCTGCCAGTGGAAATTAGTGTGGTTTCCTTCGGAGGTGTATTTGATGGGAATGAAGGCTTTGATGTCGCAAAGCACGTTTACCATTTTCGGGGAGAGCAAGATTGGATTGAAAACATTGGCGGAATTGTTTTTCCGTCCCGATGGCGATGGACTATAGGTTCTCCCTATAATCGCGCTCGTCGTGAAAATCGCTATACAGTTTACAGTAGCGGCCCCCATGAACATCAGGGAGATGAAAGCTATTTTGGTAAAGAGGTTGCCCAAAATGATGGTACAACATACGTAGAATTAATGATGCAAAAAGTAAATCAGCTACCCATTTGGTCTTCATCAAAAGTCAATAGCCAGTAATTGGCCTTCCCTGCTCTTTATCTTTGCATACCCGTGTCTTTGCCTTCCCTCATCTTTTCTGCTCCCCTCCCTGCATCTCTTCAATCTCAAACAAACTAATTAACACTCCTGCCAAGGGAATTGATAAGAAAACTCCCACCAATCCTGCAACCTTGGCTCCTACTAATAAAGCAAAGAACATAAAAACTGGATTCATGTTAATTGAGCCTTGCATAATGCGCGGCATGAGTAAATTTTCTTCTACTTGCTGGAGAAGGACACAACCAATTAATACTTTGAGACTGACCAAAATTCCTTGAGGTAAAACAATTAGAGAAACTAGAGTAATTCCAATTGTGGCCCCGATGCCAGGAATTAAATCAAATATAGCGGCGATCGCTGCCAAAAATAAGGCATAAGGTAATTGTAAAATAATGAAGATAATAAATACTGAAATTCCAAAAAACAAAGATAACAATAAACGACCCCAAAAGAAGCCTAAAAAGTTTTGTTGAATTGCTACCGTTAGTTTGCCACGAAAGTTTTGCGGAAAAAGTTTTAAAATAAAATTCCAAACTCTTTGTCCATCTAGCAACATAAAGAAAGCTACAACTGCTATCAAAATCAAATCTATAAAATTAAATAGTAAACCTTGAATAGTGACTAAACCACTACCAATGGATGATAATATCTGGTTTCGGAGTTCCTCTTCTATTGCTTTAAAATCAACTCGAAAATTCAAATTTGTCAAAAAGCCTTGTAATGTTTCTAATAGAGCAATGACAGAATCCAGGAATTTAGGCGCTTGATTAACCAGTTCTTGACCTTGAGATAAAATTGCAAAACCCAGTGTAGCTATCAACCCTATCACAACAAGTAGACTGAGTAAGAAAACTATGATAACTGCAATGCTACGTGGTAAAAAACGCTCTGACCATCGGACTGGATAACTGAGTAAAAATGCTAGAATACCTGCAAAAATAAAGATAACAATTACTGTCGCAAAATAATTCAAAAGTTGGACAATTCCCCAACCAAGTGCAAAGAGTAATACGTAGCGAATCAGTTTTGCATTATTTAATTGATCCCAGAGCTTTTTGATATTAACATTATTCATGTTCAAAAGATTTAACTTAATATTACCAATGGTTATTGAAAACTTAAGTAGGTGGGCGTAAATAAAGTTAACTGGTCAGGATCGTCACTTGTCATTCGTCATTGGTAAAGATTTTAGGCGTGTTTACTTTTGCTAACATAGTTTGGTTTATCGGAAAAAGTTAGGTTTAAAACCTCGCCCTTGGGGGCGAAAAAATCCTTGTTTCTCAAGGTAGGTAAAAACCCCAACTCTTGTGGGTGGCTGAATTAATTGCGAATTGCGAATTGCGAATTGGTTTATTCCCGCCTACCTACTTAGATTGTTACGTCTAACTACGCCATCGAAGCGTCTTTTCTTTAATTGGGTTAACAAAAAAACGTCCCTGTATTTGAGAACGAGCAAATTCTGCCTTTAATCTATAATACCAACGGGCTTGAGCATCAGCATCTCCAACTAAAGTTAAGGATGGATTATGTTTCAACCCGATTTGTTGTTTAAGCAAAATTTCTTGATCTTGATTGAGAAAACTACGCGTAAACCATAGCAACAATGGCTGGAGAATAGGAAACCAAGGTAAAGTTGTATAAAACATAGTTGTTTCCTCAGTCTCAGTTTCGGAAATGGGAGTAATTGCTGTTAAGTTACAGACTATATGTTTATCAGTAGACACCCGCTCAATCCGAATTCCCGGTAAACGGAATGAGATTTCGATCTGTGGATTGCGTCCAATCAAGCGATAGAACAAGGTTTGTTGTTCTAGTGGGTGCTTTCGCATGGTAAAGCCGTACAAAGATGGTTCAAAGGTTTTGACTACCTCCTTTAGTGTTTCAGGGGAACGCCACCACCACGCTTGGTGAACGAAAGCAATATGAGCAGGATCGATCAATCCGACTACGGCGTGATCAACATCACAGGGAAAGCAGATGGACTCAATAGCTTGGTGAGTTTGATTGGCAAATTCAGGGATTCGTGGGATGTCTTCTAAGATTAAGGAAGTCTCATCATTTGACATATAAATCCAAATATTTCCTTGCGCCTCTTGTATTGGATAACTTTTCGTTTCATTTACCTTAGCAAAGACTTTGCCTGAGCGATCACGACTAAAAACTATTAGCTCGTTTAAGAGAGTTTTTGAAAGTATTTGTTCAGATTTTAGCTGCTTACTGGGTAATGCATAATACCAAGTATTTCTTAAAAACAAAGGTGTTTTGACCATATTTAGAATTAGAGTTAGAGCAATTGTGCGATCGCAATTTGTGAGTTTAAGTAAGTCGGCGCAATTATATCTAACTGGTGGAGAGCGTCATTTGTCATTTGTAGTTCAGGAGAAATATGTTGCAAAAACTGCTTAAGACATAAAACACATCTGTTTTCAGTGGTTACTTTGAGGATGCTATAGCAACCCAAATTGAATTGTGAGAAAATACCGAGACTGAAGGTACTTATTTTTAAGCTTTTTAGGTTTTTTATCTCTCACATTCATTGCTATAAAAAACAATGTCAGCTTCTAGAAAAGCGAGGTAAAGTTAGCAAGTATAGATAAAATATGCTTAAGCCAATGCTATGTATTCGCGCTGCTGTTTGGCTCAATCCTAAGCAAACGAATGTATTTTCTTCAAAGGATGCACAACGGGAGATATTAACCTATCAAAGAAACACGACTATTCAATGTGTTCCACACGAATACGATAGCCTTAAATTAACAGGCAAAGCATTTCCGTTAGTATAAAACTTGGTGGAATGTTAAGTATTTCGCCTTAGAGCCTTAGATATTAAGGTGGAAAACTGCTTTGACTGATTCTTGCTATAAACTTCATCTTACTTAACTCTAATCACTATCAGGCGCTACCAAGTATGTTTGGCTAAAACATACTTGGCTCAAGGGAAGTTTATCATATATTTATAAATATGTGCATAAAAATATAACCTTCCAGCAATTATAAATTCAAATAATCAAGATGTATTAGGCGATTTCCACGGTGCGGACTCCGAGATCACGAGTAAGGGTTAAGTGCTGTCAGCTATTAAAGCAAGTAGCTTTCCTGAACTGCATACACCAGAACAGACAAAAATCTCTCCTCTCCAGTCCCCATTTTCAAGCTAGCGACTGAAATCGAAGATTCAGTCTTCAGAATTTTAGAGTTTTACCCCGATTTATCGAGCCGTTACTTTTATAGTTTATTGCAAATTGTAACGACGCTATGATATGCTTGCGTTACATTATAAACGTCCAATTATTCAATAGTAAGCAGGTTCGGGTAATGTCACAGGTAACGATCTCTTCGGTAGCTTTAAATAGTTGGGATTGTCCGCCTTAAGGTGCAGCCTGAGCATTGCAGTAATTAAAAGTATTTGCAACTATTCGTACAGGAAATACGCGAATTATAGTTCAGCCTGGGGATTTAGCTGCTACTAATTTGTGTGAGCTATTCACCTATTAAGCGTTTTGCATACTGTCTTACTCTCCAATCAGTATGAAATAATTACTAATTCGCAATTAAAAGAGAATAAGCAACCACGCCAATTAAGAATTTAGTTGTCTACTATGCGGGAACGCTATTCGTAAAATGTCTCGTAGGAAAGGCGAACAATCAGTGGAGGCACAGAGCAACCACTGAGCGCAATTATGTAGATGCAGAGCTATTTTCCCCAAGATATCACGATTATTAATTACAAAATCATATTGGCGAGTGGGCTATTTTGAGTGTGAATTACACACTAAGAATTTTATTTGGATGAAGACGCTAGGAGGCAACTTGAACGGAACAATTCTAAGGAGAGAGTGGTTTTTTAATACTCAGCGAGATATTATGGCTGGAGCTGTGGTGGGATTGGCTTTGATTCCAGAAGCGATCGCCTTTTCGATCATTGCCGGGGTTGATCCCAAAGTTGGGCTGTATGCCTCATTTATTATTGCAGTCATGACAGCCTTTTTAGGAGGTAGACCAGGGTCAATTTCTGCCGCTACAGGAGCGATGGCTCTATTGATGATTGATTTAGTTAAAGATCATGGCTTGCAGTATTTATTCGCTGCTACCTTCTTAACTGGGGCCTTTCAAGTTTTGTTTGGGGTGCTAAAACTAGGCCGCCAAATGAGATTTGTACCCAGAGCAGTGATGATTGGTTATATCAATGCATTGGCGGTATTAATTTTTCTCGCACAGTTACCGCAGCTGACGAATGTTCCACCGACTGTATATGTGTTAACTATCCTTTCCTTGGGGATTATTTATATTCTGCCTCGTTTTACTAAAGCAATTCCTTCTCCCTTGGTGGCGCTGGCGGTAATGACGATCGCAGCGATCGCTCTCAAACTTAAGGTTCCCACCGTCGGGGATATGGGAGAATTACCGACTGCACTACCCAGTTTCGCCTTGCCTCGAGTGCCTCTAAATATCGATACATTGAGGATTATTCTGCCTTATTCTTTGACATTAGCGATCGTTGGTTTGTTAGCTTCATTCTTAACCGCTTCACTAGTTGATGAACTCACAGATACCCCCAGCGATAAAAATCAAGAAGCCAAAGGACAAGGTATTGCTAATATCGTTACTGCCTTCTTTGGAGGTATGGCTGGGTGTGGCATGATTGGCCAATCGGTAATTAATGTCCAGTCTGGCGGACGAGGAAGGCTATCAACCCTTGCGGCCGGGGTTTTCCTGTTATTTGCCATTTTGTTTTTGCAAGATTGGGTCAAGCTTATGCCGATGGCGGCATTAGTAGCCGTGATGATTATGGTATCAATCGGTACATTTCGCTGGTCATCCTTAAAAAATCTTCCCCGCATCCCTCGCACTGAAACCGCCGTTATGTTAACGACGATGTTTGTGACAATTTTCACCCGTAATTTTGCCCTTGGCGTGGTGACAGGCATCGTTATGAGTACCGTATTTTTCTCTAGCAAAATTGCCCAGTTGGTATTTGTAGATAAAGTGTTGAGCGAAGATGGTTTGCATCGCATCTATAAAGTAGCAGGACAAATTTTCTTTTTATCAAGAGATGAGTTTCTAGGGTTTTTTGATTTTACAGAACTGGTAGAGCGCGTCACCATTGATCTAACTCATGCTCACCTGTGGGATCAAGGGGCAGTCGAGGTACTCAATAGAGCAGTATTAAAATTTCGCCGCAATGGCGCAGAAGTAGAATTAATCGGATTGAATGAAGCTAGTGCTACCTTGCTGAATAAATTAACTACCTCTTAAAGTCTGATCCTCTCGGCTTTAGGAGTTTTGTTTTGTCAGCCTTTATCTTTCAACCCTTTAATTATCAGGGGCTAAAACCGTAATGAAAAATATTTTACTTTGTACCGATGGCTCAGTTTTTGCGGAAAATCTTTATCGATATGGAGCTTGGTTTGCTCTGCGATTTAATGCTCAAATTCATGTTTTATTTGTCACTGATATTCGCAGCCAAAAAGTAGTATCCACTGGAAACTTAAGTGGTAGTATTGGGCTTGATGCTTCCGAAAAATTGCTTAATGAATTAGTAAATTTGGAACATGAAAAAGCCAAGCTAAACAATCAAAGAGCAAGATTGATTTTACAAAACGCAGATGCCACCCTAAGAGAAGAAGGCGTAGAAGGTTTTAACGTCAAAAATAAAACAGGCTTCTTAGTAGATTGTTTTCATGAATTTGAAGAAAATTCAGACTTAATTGTTTTAGGTAAACGCGGAGAAGCCGCAGATTTTGCATCGGGACATTTAGGGTCAAATGTAGAGCGAATTGTTCGTAGCACGAAAAAAACATGTTTAGTGACCCCGCGTGAATATAAACCTGTTGAAAGAGTTTTAGTTGCTTATGACGGCAGTTTAACAGGGAAGAAAACACTACAATTTTTAGTAAACTCCTCGTGCTTTCAACAATTAGAAATACATCTATTGAAAGTAACTAAAAATGAAACATATTCCAGAGCAGAAAGTACAGTTGATGAAGCTAGACAAATTCTAGAAACAGCAGGTTTTAATATCATTTATACCATTAGAGAAGGTGAAGCAGAAGAGAATATTAATAAATATATTACTGAGCAAAATATCAGTCTTTTACTGATGGGAGCGTATGGACATAGCCGCATTCGTCATTTAGTAATTGGTAGTACGACAGTTCAAATCCTCAGAAGCAGTAATATTCCTGTCTTGTTGTTCCGTTAATAGGTTGTTAATCAAAGTGATTTTTGATGACTTTAGGTTTCCATTAATCTCCCTGAGTCCCCCTTAAATAGGCGATTTAAACATCAAATATCTTGTTTTTGGGAATATATAGAGTTCTAGAAATAGATTCTGACTCAATTGAGATGAATTAATTGCAATTGTTTAATAGAGGAAAACCTTTCATGCAAATAACCAATCAAATCCATTTCCGTAACGTCCAAGGAGATATCCTTGGCGGCTTAACGGCGGCGGTAGTTGCCTTACCTATGGCATTAGCATTTGGTATCGCCTCCGGTGCGGGTGCTTCTGCGGGGTTATGGGGAGCAATCTTAGTCGGATTTTTTGCTGCTTTATTTGGTGGTACACCCAGCCTGATTTCTGAACCAACAGGCCCGATGACAGTAATTGTCACCGCAGTCATTACCGGACTTACAGCGAATAATCCTGAAAATGGTCTGTCAATGTCATTTACCGTCATCATGATGGCAGGAGTAGTTCAAATCATCTTTGGGGTATTGCGATTAGGGCGGTATATTACGATGTTGCCCTATAACGTGATTTCTGGATTTATGACAGGAATCGGCGTAATTTTGATTTTTATGCAATTATCACCATTCTTAGGGCAAGAAACTCCTAAAGGTGGTGTCATTGGTGTTATCCAAAATTTACCGACTCTCATCACTAATATCAATCCTTGGGAAACTTTTTTAGGGGCAATTACCTTAGCAATTCTTTTCTTTTACCCTTCTAAACTTAAAAAGGTTTTTCCGCCGCAACTGGTCGCTTTAATCATCGGTACGGCAATTTCTCTAATTTCCTTTAGTGGTGTTGAGGTTCGCACGGTGTTTGTCGATTTAATGATAGCTGTTTAATGATAGCTGTCGCCGTAGGGGTATTTATTGCTAATATCTTGACTATTGAGCGCCTTGACCAACTTCAATCCAATTCTGTAAAAGCCATTACTGACGCTGACGATCAAATTGTCTTGACTGAGGAAGAAAAGCAACTTTTGGATTTAGCAAACGGGCGAGTTTTACTCTTCCATCTCAGTGGGCCAATGATTTTCGGTGTTGCCAATGGATTGAAATTTTCGACGGCACTGTGCCTGATCTGTACAATATTTCTCTTGTTTTAGAAGTCGATTAAGG